>JBGTLE010000075.1:0-12539 GCA_041744295.1 Pyrinomonadaceae bacterium
ATTGTTCATATCTCATTGACAGTGATCATTTCTCAGTCAGACCTGCGGTTTCGAAGTTTTCTATGTTTGCGTTGGTAGTGAAGGAGAATTGATTTTAATTGATTGATTGATTGATTGCTTGCTTGATTGATTGCGTGATTGCTTGCTTGCTTCCTTGCTTGCTTAGGTGATCCCTCCTCAGCAGCCCAAGGTCCTAAATGAAAAATGATCACTGTCAAATGAGATATGAACAATGATCTCTCCGCGACGCTCTGGCTATTTGCTGTTTGCTGTTTGCTGTTTGCTGTCTTCTGTTTGCTGTTTGCTGTTCGCTGTTTGCTGTACTATGAAGCGCTTCGTCCGTCAGATTCTGCGGGCCCTCGGGCCGCAATCATTCAAAAACAAGTCCGAATGCAAACCGCGGTCGCAGTCTCGACCGTATTTCAAATACTCCTATGATCTTTCGTGGCCCCTTTCCCGAAGTGACGATTCCTGAAATGCCCTTGACTGATTTCGTTCTGCAGAGAACGAGGGAACTCGGCGACAAGCCGGCGCTGATTGACGGCGCCTCGGGACACACGATTACTTACGCTGACTTACCTGGCCAGATTCGCCGCGTCGCCTCCAGCCTCGCAGCCAGAGGTTTCAAAAAGGGCGAGGTGTTCGGCATCCTCAGCCCAAACCTACCTGAGTACGGCATTATCTTTCACGCGGTCGCAATTCTTGGCGGCATCAACACGCTAATTAATCCGCTCTACACTGAAGCCGAGATTGGGCATCAACTGAAAGATGCCGGCGCCCGCTTTCTGATCACCGTGCCGCCTTTCATCGAGAAGGCGCGCGAGGCCATGCAGGACACAAACGTCGAAGAGCTTTTTGTCTTCGGAGAAGCGGAGGGCGCGACCAGCTTTGCATCGCTACTCGAGGGCAATGGCAAAGTCCCTTCGGTGACGATCAATCCCCGCGAAGATCTCGTGGCCTTGCCATATTCCAGTGGCACGACTGGGTTGCCAAAAGGAGTGATGCTCACGCACCACAACCTGGTCGCAAACCTCTGTCAAATGGATGGCCTGTGCTACTTCTCGGAAGACGATACTTTGATCTGTGTCTTGCCGCTGTTTCACATCTATGGCCTGGTAGTGATTCTTAACATGGGCCTACGCACCGGTTCGACCATTGTCACATTACCAAGATTTGATTTGGAGCAATTTCTAAAAACTGTTGCGAAGCATAAGGTGACGCTGGCCCATCTCGTGCCGCCGGTCGTACTCGCGTTGAGTAAGCATCCGATGGTTGACGATCATGATATTTCGAGTTTGAAGAACATCTTCTGCGGTGCTGCGCCACTTGATCAAAACCTCACGCGGGCTTGCATGGAACGACTCGATTGTTGTATTCGGCAAGGATACGGAATGACGGAAACCAGCCCCGTCACTCATTCGACGCCGCCAGACTTGATCAAGTTCGGCTCGGTAGGCGTCGCAGCGCCTAACACCGAATGCAAAATAATTAGCCTGGATACTGGCGAGGCCCTCGGAGCAAACAATGAAGGCGAAGTCTGCGTGCGCGGTCCACAGGTAATGAAGGGCTATCTGAATCGCCCCGAGGCCACCGCGGCGACGATCGATGCGGAGGGCTGGTTGCACACCGGCGATATAGGTTTTGTCGACGACGACGGACACTTCTACATCGTCGACCGCGCTAAAGAGTTGATCAAGTACAAAGGTTTCCAGGTACCGCCAGCCGAACTCGAAGCAGTACTGTTAACGCATCCGGCCATCGCCGACGCCGCCGTGATTCCCTGCCCCGACGACGAAGCCGGTGAAGTGCCGAAAGCGTTCGTCGTTTTGAAAGGCGCAGTCACAGTCGAAGAGATCATGGATTTCGTCGCCGCACGCGTTGCTCCTTATAAGAAGCTTCGTTTTGTTGAATTCACCGACAAGATTCCCAAGTCGCCTTCGGGAAAGATCCTGCGCCGCGTATTGGTGCAAGCTGAACGAGAAAGGAAGAAAAACTAGTATGGCTCCGGAAGTTGTCACCCAAGCAGTCAGGGCATATTTCAAAGCGATTCGCGATATGAATGTGGAAGCCTGGATTAATACATTCGCCACCGATGCCGTCAGCAACGATCCCGTCGGAGCTCCCCCGATCATCGGTCACGAGAAGCTCGCCGAGTTCTTTCAATCCATCGCCGGCGCGTTCGAAAAGGTAGGCTTGACCGAAGATCAGATTTTCATTGCAGGAAACGGCGCCGCAGTGAAGTGGACGGGGCGCGGCACGAGTAAGCAGGGCAAATCTGTCCATTTTGAAGGGATCGACATCTTCGAGATTAATGAAGGCGGGAAGATTCAGAAGGTGGACGGCTATTGGAATCCAGCCGAAATGGTGGCGCAGCTCTAGCGGCATGCGATAGTATTTAGTCCCGCTGAGTTTTCTTTCCCGAACAATTGGTTGCCGAAGGGAGTTTGAGAATGAGGAGTACGAGACACTTAACTTTCGCTTCAGCACTCGGGTGCATCGTCGCGCTGTTTTCGACTTCGTTGTTTGCGCAATCAGCCGAGAACACTGGAGACTGGCAGACCTTTGGTGCCGCCGGCGAGGAGTTTTCCGTCATCATGCCTAAAGATCCGACAGTTGAGACGGGAAAGATGGCGTATCACAAGATGGAGTTGAATACGCGACTTTACTTGTCAGCGCCGGCGACTGGACCGGTATACGCGGTTGTCTCGCTGAGCGGAATCAAATCGAACCCGGCACTCTACTCGGAAATGGAACGGCTTAATTCCTACGTCGATGCCTTCAAGAAATTCTTTGTTCCGAGGCTCAAAGGCAAAGCGGCAGTCGGTAAACTCAGCTTAAGCGGGCCAAAGAAACTAAACGGACACGATGGTCGTGAATACCAGTTAACGATCGCCGATCTGTCGGGTCCGGTTCAGGTTTATAGCACCAGAAAACGTTTCTACGCGGTGGTGTTTCTGAGCAATAAGAAAGACGACGCCCTACACGAGCGGTTCATCAGTTCTTTCGTGCTGCCGGAGAGAATTACAATGCCGGCCGAGACTGCAAAGACTGAGACTGCAAAGCCGCCGACTACAACGGCCCAGACTTCAGCGCCTGACCCGGCCGCCAATCCAAACGAACCCAACAAACCCAAGACCGGCGCTCAAGGAGCGGAAGGACACACTGACGCACCGACAGCCGCTGAGACGAAAGCAGCCGATACTAAAGGAACGGACACAACAGCACCCGGCGACAAGAAGGCAATCAACGGTGGAAATCTGAATGGCAAGGCGATCAGCTTACCCCAGCCAATCTACCCAGCGGATGCCAAAGCGCATAATGTCACCGGAGTGGTCACCGTTCAGGTAACGATCGATGAATATGGCAATGTGATAGCAGCAAGCGCGGCATCGGGTCATCCACTGCTGCAACAGGCCGCAATCACCGCTGCATACTCAGCTCGCTTCACGCAGACTTTGCTGATGGGCGAACCGGTTAAGGTAACGGGATCGATTACCTACCAGTTCAAATAGAGACAGGATTTGCAGGATTTTGCAGGATTGACAGGTTAGGAAGTGAAACGGGGCTGAGGCTCTTGACCTCGAACTTTGGTGCGGAGGCGTTTAGAGTGCAAACTTCAGTTTGGGTTCTAGTTTGGTAATGAAATCCGCCTCATAATCGCTGAACTCCGAACTACCTGTGACTAGTGCTTCTCAAGGTGTCCAGTCTGTTATGTAAATCCTGCGAATCGCGTTAATCCTGTCTTGATCTTACCCAATGCCGAACATCCTTAAACGACTAGACGCCAGCCACGCCCGTTTACTCGAAAGCGTCTCCCCACTTGATGAAGAGATCTTTAGGAAAAGCCCCGGTGATGGCGCCTGGAGCGTAGGCGAGATAGTCCTTCATCTCAGTCTGGTCGAGGAACGCGTCATCAAAGAACTCGAACTCGCGCTGCAAAAGCCACCAAGACAACTCGGGTTACTGCGACGTCTCGTGCCAACCAGCATCGTCGCGTCGCGGCTCATAAAAGTGAAGTCACCGAATGCAGTCGCGCCGTCGAAACTCGGTGATAAACAGGAGACGGTCAAGGCCCTCAATGACGCACGATCAAAACTGAAAAGCCTGTACGATAAACATGGCGAGGCGCGTTTGGCGCAGACGGTATTCAAGCATCCATTTCTCGGTGAGATAACTGGTGTAGCCACGATCTCGTTTGTGGGCTATCACGAGCAGCGGCATTACAAACAAATCTGTGAAGTCATCAAGAAACTTAACTACGCTTGACGCTTCACACTCCCCGGTCTATCTTCGCTCGCATTCATTCAGTCCTGCTTGGGAGTCCCATTTAATGTCAACTCAGGTCGCCGCTGCGCCGGCGTGGTCAATTGCAAACTACCTTGAAACCAGTAACGGGCATCTTGCCATCGATGGCGTCGACGCGCTCGAACTGATTCGTGAGTACGGGTCGCCGCTCTTTGTCTTCTCTGCGCCGCGCATTCACGCAAACATCGAACGCTTAAAACGCGCGGCGGCTGGTATTGAACGACCAGTCCGCTTCTTTTACGCTTCCAAAGCCAACTCCAACATGGCGGTGCTGAAGACCGTGCTCGCATCGGGCATCGATGTCGAAGTAAATAGCGGAGGCGAGTTATTCAAAGCACTGCGAGTCGGCTTTCGTCCCGATCAGATCATCTTCAACGGTACGAGCAAGAACGACGCTGAACTTGACGAAGCAGTGCGCGCCGGGATTCACGCAATCAATGTCGATTCGATTTATGAGATCGGGCTGATTGAAGAAGCAGTCAGACGAGTTGCGCTCGAGACAGGCGAGTTACCGAAACCCGCACGTATTGCCCTTCGACTCGTACCTGAAATCGGCACGAGGTCGCATCTTGGTTTGCAAACGGCTTTGCTGACTTCCAAGTTTGGCATCTCGTCGTCGGAAGTGCTCGACGCTTTTCGTCGTGGCTTACAGAACCCGGATCTGATTCACGTCTGCGGCATTCACATTCACGTCGGCTCTCAAACTCCCGATGTTGAGCCGTTCGCCGATGCGTTTCGCAGCATGTGGGAACACCTCGTAACGATCAACCGCGAGACGGGCCACACGCTTGAGCACATCAATCTTGGCGGCGGTATTCCCGTCAACTATCTGCGCGATCCATCGCAGGCAGATCAACTTCCGGAACATGAACGCGACATGCTGGGAGCGAGTCTCGAGCCAGCGGAAGTTTTGAAAGCAGCGTTGCGGGTAGCGCGCGATTCGGCAAGGTCGGTGGAGGCTGAGCATCTGCTCGACCAGCTCACGATTCTGCTGGAACCAGGCCGCAGCGTGATTGCCGACGCGGGTCTGGTACTTACAACGGTGCAGAACATCAAGCAGCGACCGGAAACGGGCGATGTGTGGCTGCTGACCGACGCCGGCTATAACCTGATGCTGTCGATGAATAACTACAAATGGTATTACCACTTAATTTCCGCCAGTCGCGCCGGCGAGCCGCACCATCAGGCATACAAAGTGGCTGGTCCCTTATGCGATTCAGGCGATGTCTATTTCGATATTGAGCGTGGCGGGCGGTTACCGGACTATCGAAACCTTCCCGCTAACGTGAGACCCGGTGAGATTCTGGCGTTGCTCAACAGCGGTGCTTATTCGCTCGCTCAGATGTTTCCTTATAACGGTCGCCCACTGCCTGCGGCCGTCATAACACACGAAAACACTCGCGTCGAATTAGCCAGAAGACGCGATACTTATGAAGACCTGTTAACTGGCGATGTCTGGTAAATCCAGTTTGAAGAAGACTACCAAACCTTCGCGCCGCGAGTTTCTTAAGACCGCGAGCATCGCCGCGGCAGGCGTTCCGCTTTTCTTCGGCCCTGCGATTCAACGACGCAAATACTCCTGCCTTATCATTGGCGCCGGGCTTTCTGGTTTAGCTGCCGCACGGCTGCTGAAGAGTCTCCGCTGGCAAGTGACCGTGCTCGAAGCTAGGGAACGGACTGGCGGTCGCGTCTTCTCTTTCAACTTCAATGAAAATCCGAACCTTGTTTGCGAGCTGGGGGCGGAGTGGATCGGCGCCAGTCACGAGCGGATGAAGGCGCTCTGCCATAACTTCAAGATCCCACTGCAAGACCATCGTTTTGAAGCTTCGTTGATGCGCGACGGTGTAGTGAAACAACCGGGCCAATGGGACTTTTCGCCGGCAGCGAAAGCAGCGTTCGAGAAGTTTCGCAAGACATATCACAACTACAAACCTCGCGACCACGTTCGCCTTGATCAATACGACTGGTGGACCTGGCTGGAATCAATCGGTTTTACCGAAGACGATCTGCTGTTGCGCGATCTGCAAGACAGCACGGATTTCGGGGAATCAATACGAATGGTTTCGGCGTACGCTGCGGCGGCTGAATATTTCGAATCCAGCCCGGCCAACGAGATGGACTTTAAGATGGTCGGCGGAAATTCACGGTTGATAAATGCGTTGGCCAGTGTCATCGGAAACGACTCGATTCTAACGGGAACAGCGGTCGAGAAAATCACACAACGCGGCGGACGAGTTCGCGTAACCGCCGGCGGCAAACAGTTTGTTGCCGACGCGTGCATCTGTACCGTTCCTGCTCGAACGCTCGAGAACATCGTGTTCGATCCGCCGCTCCCCGCGGTTCAAAGTGCAGCTGCGGATAAACTTCAATACGCTCGGATCATCAAGAACGCGGTGCTCTTCAATGAGCGTTTCTGGCGCGCGGAAGATTTTTCGCTGGTGAGCGACGTCACTTCCCACTACTACTTTCACAGCACGAAGGACCAGCCAGGTAAGCAGGGCATCCTTTGCAGCTATGCGATTGGCGAAAAGGCCGATGTCCTCGCATCGCAAAGCAATCGTCGTCGCAGCGAGATCATTACGCGTGACTTGATGCCCTTCAATCAACGCGCGCCCCAATTGGCGGAGAATATCAACTCGTATGCATGGCAGCGGGATAGGCTCACCGAAGGGGCCTACGCGCTCTATCGTCCCGGCCAATGGTTTACTATCCGACCGATTCTCAGCCGGCCACATGGCAAGGTTCTCTTTGCCGGAGAACATCTCGCCGACTGGCAAGGGTTTATGGAAGGCGCTGTCGTTACGGGCGAGGCGGCGGCGGAGTCCCTGACTAGCTGAAGTCAGTACCGAAACGCAAGCGTCGGGTCAACGATTCGTCACCACTCAACATTGTCCGCTATCGACGGTTGACCCGACGCTACTGCGTGACGGTACTGACTTCATGCCACGCGAACACTTTTTGGCTGCGGGCCCAAGCCGCGCTCTGTAGTCTGTGGATAGTTCTTTTGACCTTTGCTTGAGGAACACGATGCAACAATTCACACACCCCGAACTGATTCGCGGTCTTGGCCCAATCGCGGCAATCTCAATCAACGTCGGCAACATCATCGGCACCGGGATTTTCCTGAAGGCCCGCATCATGACCTGCAACGTCGGCACGCCGGGTAAAGTGCTTCTGGCTTGGATCGCCGCAGGATTATTGGCATTGGCAGGCGCGCTCACTTATGCCGAACTGACGACGATGCGTCCCCACGCGGGCGCCGAGTATGTGATTACAAAAGATGCTTACGGTCGCGTCTGGGGCTTCCTGAACGGCTGGTCGCAGATGCTGATTTCGCGCACCGCGTCGGCCGCGGCGCTGGCAGTCGGCTTTGCGATCTTCATGAACGACCTGATGGGAGGAAATCTCAAGGCCGTCTACTACTCATTTACGATGCCCTTGTTTGGACATACGGTTGAACTAGGCTCGCTAACCATCGTGGCCTTGATCACCATTGCGGTGACCACTTTGATCAATTGCGCTTCGGTCAGCGTTAGTGGTCATGTTGCTTCACTCGTGACCATCTTAAAAGTCCTGGTGGTGTTGGGAGTCGGTGTGGCGGCCTTTTTCTACCAGGACGCGAACTGGGCAAATTTCTCGATGTCTAACACTGCGCCATGCGACGGCGAAGTTACGGGTGGCGGAGTGTTTGCTTTTGGCGCCGCGATGGTCGGAGCACTCTGGGCCTACGATGGCTGGAACAATATTTCGTACATGGCCGGTGAGGTAAAGCATCCGGAGCGCAACCTGCCCCTCGCGTTAATTGCGAGCATGATCGTCATTATCGCGCTGTATGTGATCGTCAACGTCAGCTACTTCTACGTAATGACGCCGACTGAAGTGGCGAGTGTTGACGCCAATGCCTCATCGGTCGCCGCCGAATCGATCAGAAGAGTACTCGGGCCGGTCGCGGTCACTATCATGGCCGCGGTGATGATGCTTTCCTCGTGGGGCTCACTGCAGTCTTCAATCCTCGGTACCGCTCGGATTCCGTATGCGATGGCCCGCGATGGAGTCTTCTTTCAAAGCCTTGCGAGGGTCTCGCGTCGAACGAGCGTGCCGGTGATCTCCCTCGTAGTGCAGGCGGTGTGGGCGTCGATTTTGACCTTGTCGGGTTCTTTTGACCAACTCACTGATCTCGCGATTTTTGCCTTCTGGCTTTTCTACGCCATGGTGGTGGGATCGGTCTTTGTGTTTCGACGGCGCGAACCCAATGCGCCCCGACCCTACCGCGTCTGGGGCTATCCCGTTCTGCCTGCGTTATTCATTCTGGTCACGATATATATCATCGGCACACAGATCTGGAATTATCCCATCCGATCACTGGTCGGCTTGGCAATCATCGCGGCCGGGTTGCCGGTGTTCTGGTATTTTGAGCGGAAAAACCGGGCTTGAATATCGCCGAAAGTTGAGGGTCAGTACCAGCTACGAACCGGTGGCGCTTCTTTCAATTTCATAACCACTACCTGCTTCGAGCACATGCGCCGGCGGCATTCGCAAGTCCCACACCAACCCCAACCACGACAGCACTCGCAGCAAGTAGTGCGAGACATCAATCTCCCACCAATAAAATCCCTGACGTTCTGACGATTGATAGTGGTGGTGATTGTTATGCCATCCTTCGCCCAAAGTAATCAGCGCCACCAGCACGTTGTTTCGGCTGTCATCGTCCGTCTCAAATCTACGTCGTCCGAATATGTGGGCCACTGAGTTGACCGTGAAGGTGCCGTGGTACAGCAGCACCGTGCTGATAAAGAACCCCCAGATCAGCATCTGCCAGCCAGACGTTCCCAGATGTGGCGCCCAGCGCTCGAGCAGCGAACCAAACAAAAATGTCGTAACCGCTAACATGATCGGCGGCAGCGAATAATAACGATCCAGAAAATGGAGTTCCCGAAACTTTGTCAGGTTCGAGATCAACTTCCAGTCAGTCGCCTGACTCTCACGCGAGAGAAACCAACCCACGTGAGACTGCCACCAGCTACGCGAGACCGGCGAGTGCAGATCCTGTTCGTTGTCGGCGTTGAGATGATGACGACGATGGTGCGCCGACCACCAGAGCGGACCTTTCTGATAAGACGTGGTTCCCACGAACGCCATCACAAACTGAAAGATCCTGCCGCTTTGATAAGTGCGATGGGCGAACAAGCGATGAAAGCCCGCAGTGATCGCGAACATGCGCACGAAATACAAACTGATGCAGGTAATAACCGCGACCGTGCTCACGCCAGTTAATAAGGCGAGGAGACACGCGAGGTGTAGCAGCAGGAATTGCGTACAGACCGAATAGTCGAGCTGATGCCGAGCTGATGATGTGATTGCTTTAGTCATTAATAATCCGAGTGAAAACGAGATTAACCGAAACCCTTCCATGTAAACAGTAACTCACTAATCTTTCTTTCGCTGATCACACACATAAGTATTACAAAGCAGAAGTTTCTAGTTTCAAGTTTCAAAGTTTTAAGTTAGAACGGTGGGGGTTTACTTTGAGACTTCACTTCAGTAAAGCCCAAGGAAAAGCTCAACTAGAAACTTGAAACTTGAAACTTGAAGCTTGAAACTCTTCGAAAGCGCCGACCAGTCTGCGCACTCCAAAGGCTCCGCATTCCTACGATCTTATTTTTAGCGGCGGGAAACTTGAATCAGCGGTGTGGGTAAACCTTCACTGGTGGCCAGCAAAGCTCGCCCATCTAGCCGGTAGGTAACTGCTTCACCCTGCCTGCGCTCTCCCAGTTGAATAACCGCAGGCACTTGCTTCCAGATTGAATCGAATTCCGTACTCCCTTTTCCTAACACGAACTCATAACCAAAAAGATAGTCACACAGCACCACGCGGCTGCCATCGGGCGCAATAGCGCCATCGGTGATTATTCCCCCCAGCATGCTTGGTATCTGAATCTCACCGAGATGCTTGAGAGTACTCGTTTCAGTAGTCGACGCTGACGCGGCAGCCACATAGACGTGTGGATTACCAAATGCCACCTTGGTCACCACGTAGATGTTGCCGGTCACCGGGTGGACCATCAGCGTTTCCGCATCGTGTCCACCATCGGGATAACGCAGGCTGAGCGTTTCGGCCGGTGCCGTAACCGAAGGTTTCGCTTTCGTGGATTGAGCATCGGCCCTGGTGATCGTCGGCTCAGCGAAGCGGTAAACCGTGATCTCTTTCCGTCGCTCGTCGTTGTCTCCGATATCGCCGGCGTAGAGATACTTCTTGCCGGCCTCGGGACCCGGCCCCGCTGCGACCGATTCCCAATCGCGGGCCCGCGCCCCGGTTACGCGCCAAACTCCCTGTCTCTGCCCCGTCTCATCAAACGCGTAAACAAAGGGACCGTCACCGGAGTCGTTGATCGTCCAGTACGAACCGCGAGTCGTGCGCGAAGCGGCAATGCCACTGCTTTCCCTTATGGCTCGATCTTTCAGCTCGGCAATTCTCTTCGGCGGCAAATAACTGGGATGAACTTGCGTGTTCGCGGCAGCAGTTTCCCTGGCATTGGAACGAAGAGCGGCCGCGCGGTGATGACGAAAAACCATCTGCGATGCGCCGACCACCAGCACGCAACCGAAGAGCAGCAAGAAAATAATTTTGAGAGAGAACCTGGACATCGCCTCGTGTCTCAGCCAATTGTCGCCAGCGCTTCCCGCGCTACTTCCTTGTCATCGAAATGAAAGACTTCACGGCCCAGTATCTGATAGTCCTCGTGGCCTTTGCCCGCAATCAAAACCAGATCCGTGCTGCGGGCTTCCTGGACCGCTTGAAAGATCGCCTCGCGGCGGTCCGAAATCATCTTATACGGTTTTCCGGTATTGCGAATCCCCAACTCGGCATCGGCCAGGATTCGTTGGGGATCTTCAGTGCGCGGGTTGTCTGAGGTGAGAATCACCACATCGCTCAAAGTCCCGGCGGCTTCACCCATCGGCGCGCGCTTGGAACGATCGCGGTCGCCACCACAACCGAACACCGTAATGATCCGCCCCTTTGTCACCTCGCGCGCCGTGCGCAGCACATTCAGCAGCGCATCGTCGGTGTGCGCGTAATCAACTACTACTGCGAAATCACGACTGTGCGGCACTCGTTCAAAGCGGCCTGGGGCGCCGGTGCAACTGCTCAGCGCTTCGCTTATCACGTCGAGGCTGTAACCCAAACTCAAAGCGCTCGCGACGGCGGCGAGCGTGTTGTAGACATGAGGCGGGCCGACGAGTGGAGACTTGAACTCTCGCTGGCCCGCAGGCGTTCGCAGTTCGAAACGCATCCCCTCCAGTGAAAACTCCGGATTGTGCGCAGTGACGTCAGCGGCAGTCTGCAACGCGTAACTAACCACGCTTAGTCCTTCGCTTTTCAACTTATGGGCCAGTTCGACGCCATACGGGTCGTCAAAGTTAATCACCGATGTTTTGGGTTGCGTGCCAAGTCGTCCATCGAACAACCGCTGCTTGGCGACCCAGTAGTTCTCCATCGTCTTGTGATAGTCGAGATGATCGCGCGTGAGATTCGAGAAAACGGCGATGGCATAATTCAATGCATCGCAGCGGTGAAAATCCATGGCCTGCGAAGACGATTCCATCACAGCAGTCTTGCAGCCTTCCGTGACCGCGCGACGCAGCAGACGTTGCATATCTGTTGATTCGGGCGTAGTCCGATCGGCCTTGATGCGTTCTTTTCCAATCCGATATTCAACCGTGCCAGTCATTGCTACAGGGTCGCCGGCAGCTTCGGGAATCGAAGCAATCAAGTAAGCAGTAGTCGTCTTTCCGTTAGTTCCGGTTATGCCGACCAGTTGCAGCTCGCGTGATGGATGGTGATGAACTTCGGCCGCAGCCAGGGCCATCGCGCGGCGGACGTTCTCAACCTGCAACCACGCGCCTTTGAATTGGGTTGGGCGGGCAGATTCTGAAATCACACCGAGCGAACCCTGCCCCATCACTTGCGGGATGAAGTCATGAGCATCGCGAAGAGCACCGCGAATCGCTACGAACAGAGTGCCGGAACGGGCCTGTCGTGAGTCGTGCGTTACGTCCGTGACCGAAAGGTGCTCGTCACCTGTTAGTTCGGCACTGGCTGCAATTGCAATTTGGTGGAGAGTTACAGGTTGGGTATTCACGAGGTTGAATTCTACGCAGAGTAAGGTTGTTTGTCACTTATGAGCTATTTGAACGTCGCAATGCGGAGCTTTGGAGTGGGGGGGGGGGGGGGG
>JBGTLE010000076.1:0-12871 GCA_041744295.1 Pyrinomonadaceae bacterium
TGCGAGGAGGCCAGGGATAACTGGCAATATTGACAGTCTCCGACAGACCGATCGACTCGCACGCACGACAGCCAACGTCTTCTTGTTGAAAAGGAAATGACTGAGGTGTCGAGAAGCTGACAGCCCTCACGAAAGGTTCAGGTTTGCGCCCGGTAACTCGTCAGCCTGACAAACTCATGCGGGCCCACGCCCGCGAAGTCAAACCTGTCATTTCTGCCAGTATCGATCACATTAAGCCCTCCGTAAAATTACCCTGCTCATATCACCTCCTCTGGAGTGACGTTTTGTCACGGGTAACTATTCTCTTAGCTGATGATCATCCCGCAATGCTTGATCGCGTTGTGGAGTTGCTGTCGAACGAATACGAAGTGGTGGGAACGGTCCGTGACGGGCGAGCTTTGATCGAGGCCGCCGCCATGACGAATCCTGATGTCATCGTCTCGGACATCTCGATGCCGATCCTGAGCGGCATCCAAGCTGTGAAGCAGTTAAACGAGAATGGATCTAAAGCGAAGGTGATCTTTCTATCAGTGAACGAAGATCCTGATTACATCACGGCGTCGCTTAAGGCCGGCGCGCTGGGATACGTAACAAAACCCCGCCTGAGGTCCGATCTTCGTTTGGCAATCACCAGAGCAATCGATGGAAAGCGTTTTGTCTCGCCTTCGAGGCGGTTGGAGAAGCCCAGCTAGCTTGAGACAGGATGGACAGGATCTGCATGTTCACAGGATGATGATCAGATTCCTAACCGAGACCGCTATTCGGGAGCCTGCAATCCCGCAAATCTTGAAATCTTGTAAATCCTGCAAATTCTGTGAATCGTACCAATGCTTGAATTCCTTTTCGATATCCCTTTGTTGATCGCAGGACCGGCGATCATCGCATTATTGTGTTCGTTCGCTGTGATTGGGTTGCTCGTGGTCCGTCGTCGAATACTGCCGAGACTCAATGTCGCCACTGAAGACTCAGACTTCACCGGCGCGATGTTGCAGTCGGTGATGGTCTTCTATGGTCTGGCCGTGGCGCTCATCGCCGTGAGTGTTTGGCAGAGCCACTCGGATGTTTCGAAGATCGTTTCGCTTGAAGCCACCGAGCTGGCAGAGCTTTATCGCGACGTGAGCGGTTATCCGGACTCTGTCCGTCCCGTCTTGCAGGACGAGCTTCGTGATTATATTCAATACGTCATACGAGAGGCGTGGCCGTTGCAGCAGCAGGGAAAAGTGCCAAGTGGTGGTGTTGCTAAAATGGACCTTTTCCAGACCGCGCTACTCGGTTTCGAACCGGCAACCGAGGGCCAGAAAGCCCTGCACGCCGAAACTCTCAGCGCCTATAACCAGATGATTGAGGCCCGTCGTCTGCGCCTGGATGCGGTGCACACTCGCTTGCCCGGCGTGATGTGGGCCGTGATCATCCTGGGCGCGTTTATTGGCTTGACGGCTACTTTCTTTTTCGAGGTGAAGGACGCACGCTTGCAGGGAATTCAGGTGCTATTGCTGGCGACTTTCATCGGGTTGATTATCTTCATGATCCTCGCGCTGGACCGGCCATTCCGCGGGGAGCTGGGCGTGCGGCCGGAACCTTACCAGCTCATTTACGATCAACTGATGAAGCCCTGAAAAAGGGGCGTCCGCGGAGGGACGCCCCAAAAATCTGCTGTGTCCAGCGATGCGCCTTTTAGGCGACCACTCGTTAAATGATTTTACGAGACGGTAAAGGTCACCGACTTCTGATCCTTTTGCTCACCAGCCTCGTTCATCATGAGAACTTCCACCATGTATTTGCCTTTGGGCCAACCCCTCTCGGTGGCCGTGAAATTGAACTTTGCCGTGCCTGCCCCGGGCATATCAATGGTCTTTTCCAAGCCAGGAATCGGGCCCTTTTCCACACCTTCGACATCTTCAGCAACCATCCGGCCTGTAACTTTCAGTTTTTCAGACGTATTCGAAATCGTGGCAACTGCATAGACGACATCTTTCGATCCGAAGGTGTCGGCCTCGGCGCTGACGTCCGCATCTTTGCCCACTTTAAGTCTGCTGATATTGGCGGTTGTAGCGCTGAAATTGCAGGCCAGCGTGGCAGCCAAGAGTATTCCAACGCCGAAGATTAGATTCAGTCTGTTCCGTCTCATTTCGGTTCTCCTAGCATTCCTTCTTTGGCAATGCAGTAAGTTTTGAAAGCGGCCAAGGGTAACGAATTTTGTAACGGAAAACCAGCAGCGCCTTAAACGAGTACTGCGAGGCCGAATCAGAACCGTAAGCGACAGCGACCGGGTCTACTCCGAAGAAGAATGCTATTTTTTCCGAGCCGTAAGCTACTGTTCCTTACTCGCTTCCTCTATCAGCTTTTGGAAAGCGGGAATCGACTTCAACGCCTGCAGGTCTTTCTCTTCCTTAATAAAGTGAACGCGGAAGGGTTCCAATTCAACCGCGCGATTAAGCGCCGCCATGGCGTCCTGTGTTCGCCGCAGTCGAGCGAGAGCACAAGCGCGCTGGTAGTGTGCGTAGGCGCTTTTCGAATCCATAACCAGTGCCTGATCAGACACATCCAACGCAGCTTTCCAGCGTGCGAGTTTGCGATAGGCCTCGGCCATAACGAGCAGTGGATCGACGGACTTCCTGTCCAGGAGCGCGGCCCGCTTCAAAAGTGGCAATGCTTCCAGCGCAAGGTTGCCCTCAATGTAGGACCATGCCAGATAGATATTGGCATTCACACTACTGTTCATGCGTTCCGGCTGGCTTGCCGCAAAACGTTTGGCTAACGCGAGATCCTCAAGCGAGTGGAGATCGCTCATCACCGAACCAAAAAGATCATCCTCCGACCCCACCCGTTTTTCCCCTTCGGCCAGAACCGTGGCCACATCGATGAATCGATCTTGCGAAAGCAGTTGTGCAATTAACGATAAGTAGCCGACGCTGTTCTCCGGATCACAGTCAATCGCCTTGCGATATGCAGCCTCTGCTGCTGCGACTTGCTTTATAGAGTCATAAGCCGCCGCTAAACCCAGATGGCCGCGGGGATCAAAGGGCTCAAGCGCAACATACCGTTCAAACATTTGCACGGCTGTCTTTCTTTCAACTTCATCCTCCGAGTGGTTAAACCGCGTAGCCAATCGATAGACTGCCGGAATGAAAGGTTTCCGAACGGACTCCGCGGCGAGTTGGCCCAGCAATTTTTCTCCCTCATCGGCAGTTGTCTCGTTGGCGATTAAGGCCAAAGCCTTCACGTAGAGAATACGCTGGTTGCCGGCATTATCTTTGAGCAACCGGTCGGCCAACTCAACGGCCTTGCCAGCATCCTTATCAAGCATCAGCAACACCCTGACGAAATCACTAGTGCCAGTAAGCCGCGGTTTTCGTCCCGCCCGCCGATCCTCGATCGTCTGCAAGGCCGGTCGCATGGTTTCGGCAACTATTGAGAGATCCGTATCGACTTGCAGGATCTCGGTTAGATACCAGACCTTGCCCAGCCGCATG
Source organism: Pyrinomonadaceae bacterium (assembly GCA_041744295.1). Taxonomy (GTDB): domain Bacteria; phylum Acidobacteriota; class Blastocatellia; order Pyrinomonadales; family Pyrinomonadaceae; genus PSRF01. The sequence goes on from JBGTLE010000076.1 coordinate 3,474, forward strand.
AGTCTCATTTTGACCAGAACATTGCTCGTGGTCAGGCAAAGCGCCTCGGCCCGATCACCAGTTTCAGACACGCGCAGAATACGCAGGCCGGCAGGTTCTTCCGCATCGTCCTTATAACCCAGGGTGATTTCGAACAGGACGCGACGATAGGCCGACGACAGCTGATCGCGCTCGCTATCATTCATGGTGGCCCATGAAGCCTGGCCCATCAATTCGTCGGTCAGCACCGGCAGATCGAGCGCAGTCTCGAGTATTCCTGATTCCCCGGCACTAATGCTCTTGCTCAGTTCCTCGGCCAGGCTCTTCGGTGAACGCTGAAAATCTGCGACTGAGTGTGCGGCTGCCAGGACTTCGAGCTCAATCAGATCCAGCGCGCCGTAAGTGAGCAGCGCTCCTGAAGCATTTCGGATGTGAGTAGCGTCCACATAGTCTGTACCCCACGTTGGATCCAGTTCCATCCATCGACCGATCCAAACCTCGACCCAGGCGTGGCCACCAAAGGAAGAACCGCCATAAGCCAGTCCGGAAACCAGTCTTGCGGGCAAACCAACGGAACGCGCCATCGCGACGAACAACTGGCTGAACTCAGAACAATCGGCTTCTCGAGTTGCCAGTGTCTGCGCGGCATCGGCGTTCGCTGTAAACTTCCATTCGAGATTCTTGTGCGTCCAGTCCGCGAGTTTTCGCGCCACGCTCCAGGCATCGCGATCTTCTCCGACAATCTCCCTGGCTCGAGCCAGGACCTGTGGATCGTTGGTAGGAAATTCGCGCGTCGACTGCAGGAAGGCCGCCATCGTCGCGTCCGTGATCGGCAGCAACATCTTTGGCGGCGTGCTACGTCGGGCAGCAACCTTAACGATCAACTCCTCGGCAGATTTTTGCTCGACCACCTGTTCCGTAGAAGATATGTCTTCCTTGATTCGCTCTACTGCGCCGGCGGTCCTGGTGCGAATCCGCACTTCCAAACTGCTAAGACTCTTCGAATCGCCTAGCGGCAGCCCGCGTGGCTCGATCGTCGCGTAAGTAATACCTGAGCCCCTGGGCCGACTTAAGAGTTCAGCGACCGAGTAGCGACCCTGGCGATCCATTGCTACAGAGGATTGGGCTGCGAGTGATCCGGAAGTGACAGACGCGTAGAAGTTCTGATTATGGAAAGCGCCGGCAAGTGACGCGATAAACGTCGCGCGTTCTCCCAACGTTCCTTTCTCGTCGTTTGGCTTTACGGCAGCAACCGCCGCCTCGAGGTTGTAACCGCCAAATGCCACGATGCTCGCCGGTACCTTTTCGGCAGCTCGTGCGTAATCTCGCGCTGATGCGAGCTTCCCCTTTTGATTTAGTTGTTCGAGACCGGTGGCGTGGTTGGAAACGACCAGGAAACCGCTCCTGGTGGTTACAAAATAGTTGTCAGCGCCGAGTTTTAGTTCGACGACGGCGTTGGTGGCCTTAACGCCCTGAAACAACTTCCCCGTCGCGATAGCGGTCTCGAGTTTTGCCGACTTCAATTTGCAGAACAGCGCCCAGGTGCCGTTGGTGTCATTTGGTGTTATGTCCGGCAAGTTGAGAAGTACGGCCCCGCATTCTGGTCCCAGCTCGGGTAACACTTCGTTTTCAAAGTTGAGAGCCCACGGATTGACGGCGACCTCCATATCGGTCGCATTCCAAAGACGCTTGGCCCAGGCGGTCCAGGCGCTCTTTAGATCAACTTTCACAAAGGCGTACGCCAAAGTTGAATTCGGCAGTAAGTCAGCCGGCGCCGTAAGCTCTTTTGGATGAAAAGGCTGTAGGGGTTTTGACCAGTCACTCTCGTTGAACGAAAGGTGATGAGAATTCTCCCAGGCTGCTTTGGCGAATCTCAAGGCACCGGCTTCGCGCAAATTAGCTGATTTCGCTTCCGATGTTTGCTCACCGGAGCGTTGAAACAGACTCTCGAGATCGCTGAAATAGATCACGTCACCGCCGCCTGCGACGACACGCTGAAACTCCGAATTGTTCGCTAAAGTAGGCGCGTCATTTCTTCCGGCCCGATCGAGCAGCTCTTTCATGCTGGCCAAGTCCGGAGTGAGGATGGCAGTCTCGCCAAGGTAAGCGAGGTATGTGATTGTGAAATCGATCCGTCCGTCAGAATAAACCTGCCGCTGCTCGATCGTTTTCACTGGAATTGCATTGAACTCGATACTACGGACCAACGAGTAATTAAGAATCTTCGACTCCTTTGAGACTGGCTGCGCGCTGGAAAGAAGAGTTCTCGCGCTTAAGGGAAGGATCGCAGGAAGTGCCGCAAACGAACGTGACCCAATAGCGAAGTAATCAGGCAACGCGCCAAATGAACCGACAATACCCTGATAGGTTTGGACTGTTTGCTCCAGCCGCGTACGGTCCGCAACTTTCAGAATAACCGCCTGTCGCCGCGCATTATCTATTCTGCCGGGCGCACTTTCCGGAATCCAGGATGCGAGGCTGATGGGAGCGTCTGTTTTGATCCCGGTGAACTCGATGATCGAAGGAGCGTTCGGCACCGCACCCAATTGCTGGCCCAGCACCTGACGAATGCCAGACATCGCAAGCACCAGGCTCATCTGTGAACGCGCCGATTCCATCTGGATCCCCTGCAGAGTTTCATAGAATCTCTGTGTTGCCTGGGCCGGATTCGGCAGAACTACAAAATGCTCGAGTCTCTCGGGAAGCAGATTCTCGGCCATCGGCTTTATCGAGAAGTCACTCGGGATTTCGCGCGGCGCGGGCGGCTCGGGACCGAAGTACTGCCACACAAAGTAAGCAAGTTGCGGATCGGCAAGACCTTTCTTGATCACATCCTGTCTGGCGTTGCTCGAATCTTTGCCTGCGGTGGCCAGTTGATCTCTGAACTTAAGCTTCTTAATTGTAAGTTTCAGCTCATCGGCAATCGTTGCATATTCAGTCGGCGGCTTCTCAGCATTAGCCGCGCTGCCTGATGAGGTCCGCGCCGTTGCTTTGGCGATCAAACTCTCGACGCGAGGAATATCCGAAACACTGGCTGACAAAGCCAGGCTTTGCGCCGCGAGGTTCCTTACTCGTTCGTTGGACGCAGCAACGAGTTTGAAGAGGGTTTCAGTCGGAAGCGCCTCGTTGCGCGCCAGACTCACCTGCAGCGCTGCGGCGGTCAGCGGGTCATGATCGGCCGCCGCAATCCGTGCGAGCGGCAATTTGAATTCTGACACGGGAATGGTTGCCAGCAACGTGAGGGCGCCAAGTTGGACGCTCGGGTCCGTAGACCACATTGAGGCAAATGCTATGAACTCGGTCTTGGGTTTCTTGCCGTCAACCGGTGTGAGTTTCGTAACCGATACTTCCACTCTTTCTTTTGATTTGGGGTTCTTCCACGGCGGGGGTGGCGCGCGTTCGGCTGAGGTTCGACTGAAAATCTCCTGAAGCAGCTGGACACGCTTCTCCTTATCCAGCGACTGCCAGACGCGGGCGATGGTTTGAGTGTGAAAGCCTTCGAAGGATTGACCTGCCAACTTGGCTATCACGTTCGGAAGGTTCGCTACGGCTTTGGCCGCGTGCTCGGCTACGAGCGGCTCATGGTCGCCAACCGCGCGCCAGAGAAACTCGCTCAACGTAACGTTCTTGCTAAGGGTGATTGCTGCTACCGCGGCAGCCCGAATCAGCGGTCGACGATCGATAACAAGGTCGATCGCTAGGTCAGGAGTTGAGGCGAAGATCGCACCGAGCTTAACGATCGCGGCTTCACGACGGTCAGTCACCTGGTCGAGCGTCGTTTCTATCGCATCGATTTCGTGGAGCGGCGCCGGAGCGGACGACTTGATCGCAGTAAGACGCTTTGATTCGAAATCCGCATATTCAAACTTCGATAAGAATCTCACCGAGTGAATGAGCGCTTTGTAATAAGGTTCGATCTCTGCCGCGTGGGCCACGGGTGTGATCAGGATAAAAGCTATCGCCTGCGGGCCACGCACGGCTACCCAAAAAACAGTAGGCGTCAGTTCGCCCTCGGCGTTTGGCGCCTCAAGACTTATCTCTCTTGTTTCAATGTCCTGAATTTGTGTTCGGCGACTGAGAACTGCTGCCGCTCCGGGCGTGCCTCGCAAGTTTCGGACAAGCGCATTGACGTAATCGGGCAGCGGGAAACCATCCGGAATCTTTTCTACATAGATCTTTAGTTGTGCTGTGTGTGGACCTTCGAAGGTAAGTTCACCGCTGGGCTGCTTCCAGTCGCTGGGAACGCGGAACAAAAACTCTTTATCGGAAGTCGTGAGTCTGCGGAAGTTGGTTTCCGGCAACCGATAATTCTGCCACTCGGTCTCCCGCGCTTGTTGTGGCGAATTCGGCGTATCTTGCGCAGCAGCTGAGGAACAGACCAGTGCGAGAAAAACGACCAACGGCAGTAGTCTGTGCCGGGGGATTAAAGAGTTTGTCATGAAGCTATCGACTTGAATGTGAAGGAAACACGCTACCTGGAACCGATAAAGATGAAGTGAGACGTGGCGTATCAAGGCCGTGAGAATAATACAGGAAGGCCGCTAAAAGAACAGGGGCGCCCAGCGAGTGACGCCCCTACAAGGTTGCGAGGTGGTTTCAATTGCCCCGCGTAACTCAGTACTCAGTACTCAGTACTTAGCACTTTTCTCTTACTGTCCCAACGGCGGGTCGGTCACAGTCGCTTGTTGCGTCGCGTTCACACGGATGGTGTTGGAGTTTGAGTCGAGATAGTAGTGATTTCTGCCCGTGGCGCCCACGCCCTCGGTCACCTGTGGGTCCGCAGTTACCTGATATCCGGCCGGGCTCGTCGTTGATTTCGGAATCACCTTCATGGTGAAGATATATCCTTCAACTACCGGCGTGCCGCCGGCGTACCTCTCGTCCAACATCCCGTCTTTCAACATCTCCTCAAAGGTGCCGAACGTACTGCGATTATGCGAATTGTAGTACAGCATCTGTTGCTCGGCGATTGAGCGAAGACTTTTGATGGCGGCCGCTTCGTTCGCGGCCCGGACAGCAGCTTTCCATCCCGTGACGCCGACGGCGATGAGGATGCCGATGATCGCAATCACGATCATTAACTCAATTAGTGAAAAGCCGCGCTGGCTCTGCAGGTTTTTACCTTGGGGTTCCATATCTTCTCCTCGGAATTACACGCGCAAGCTGTCGTCTGGTTCCGGATTTCCGGGTTGCACTAAAGTACGACTCAGCGCGTTGGGTGACAGTTTACTACAAGTCAGATCAGATGCTGGATAGATGTCCGATGCTGGATGTTAGACGTTAGTCTTTTTTGTAGCAGAGCGTGAGACTGGCGCGAATGTTTAACTCCACCGCCCGGGACTTAAACTCCCACTAACATCAGCATCCAGCATCTGACATCTACCTCACCGTCTGACATCTGCTAGAATCGCTCACGGAAGGGAACTAATGAGAAAGATTGAGCCAATAAACAGACAAGACGCACTGGTTAAGACCGAGGCGTTCGACCGAATAGAGCGTCTGCAGCAAGCCATCGAGACCGTCATCAAAGGTAAAGCAGAGGCGGTGCGGCTGGCGATCGTGACCTTGATTGCCGGTGGCCATCTGCTTGTTGAAGATGTGCCGGGTGTGGGCAAAACCACTCTCGCACACGCCCTGGCGCGAGCTCTCGATTGCGTCTTCCAACGCATCCAATTTACCTCGGACCTGCTGCCTTCTGACGTAATCGGTCTTTCGGTTTTCAACCAGCACTCGGGTGTCTTCGAGTGGAAGCCGGGCCCCGTTTTCGCGAATGTTGTCCTTGCCGACGAGATTAACCGGACCACTCCAAAGACGCAGTCGGCGTTGCTCGAAGCAATGGCCGAACGCCACGTTACGGTTGAAGGCCTGACGCATCAACTTGCCGCACCTTTCATGGTCGTCGCCACCCAGAATCCGATCGAGCATCACGGCACTTATCCGTTGCCAGAGTCGCAATTGGATCGCTTTATGTTGCGATTGCGGATCGGCTATCCGGACATTAGCGACGAGAAACAGATTCTTCGCGATCGAGAATATAGTGATCCGCTCGAACAGCTACGGCCGGTGATGACGGCCGGGGAAGTCGTAGAGTTGCAACGCAGCGTTTCCGAAGTCACTGTGGACGACGCGCTCGTTCAGTATCTGATGCGCATCGTCGCCGCGACTCGGGATTCGGAGATGTTGGATCTCGGTGTGAGTCCGCGCGGGACACTGTCGTTGTTTCGGGCAGCGCAGGCGCTCGCGCTTACCGAAGAGCGCTCTTACTGCATTCCTGATGACATCAAGCGACTTGTCCTGCCGGTGTTTGCGCACCGCATCCTTGTCAGTTCGCGTTTCTCTTCGTCACTGCGGCGTAGTGAGGAATCAGAAGCGGTGCTGAAAGAGATTATCAAGACCGTGAGCGTACCGCTTTAAAATAAGGATGAGGGCTGAAGGATGAAAGCCCTCTTTCCCCTATGCTCTCACCGCAGCTAGGTGATTAACTCCGAGAATCTTCGGCACTATTTACACCGCGACCCTTACCTCTCGAAAATCCTGTCCTTTCACCAACTCATCTATCGCGCCGAGATACTCAACAATAGCATCTTGAATATTCTCAAGGGCTTCTTCTTCAGTAGCGCCTTGGGACCAACAACCAGGCAAACCTGGGCAGGAAACGCTAAACCCTTCCTCCGATTCCTTTAATACAACTTTATAATTCATTCATGCCTCCTGGGTGATTATTCCGATGAGGTGATTCAACAGCCATCCAGTGCTGGCCTTCAGTAGCGGCGCGTGGCTACTTGATATTCTGAGTTATCCCATCCGCGGTATCAGAAATCTTCTTCATCATGTTGCTCAAGGTGGTTATCATCTTTGAGTATCTTTCCATCGCCATCTGCAGGCGCATCTCTCCCATACTATCTAGATCATTCTTCGTCGTTTCGTCCGTAGCCTCAAGATTAGCGCTTCTGTCACCACCCTCCAGTAACTTGATTGCGTATTGGGCAATGTCTGCCAGGGCAAAAAAGCTCAATAAACTTGACTGCTCTGCAGATAGTCCGACAAACCGTTTATTCACTTCCGCACGTGCAATCTTTTCCAGGTCGCTGGGTTCAGGGCTTTTCACCATCTCCTTTAACAGGGCGCGGGAGGCGATTGCCAGCTTCCCCTTCGCTTCTGGTTGCAGCAGTTTCATCATCCGGCGATAGCGTTCCGAGACAGCACGCTCCAGTTTGACGTCTCTTTGAATTGCACTCGGGCGTGATTGAGTGACTGTTTGGCCCACCACGCTATATCCCCAAGCGAGGAGGCAGAACAAATTGAGCGACAGAACCAGGACGGTTTTTCTCATATACGACTCCCCTGTAGCTGATGGTCATAATCAGGTTACTGCCCTTGGCTGCAATCTTTCTTTGGAGGTGGAGTGTCTGAAACTCCGCGGACCGGCGGAGCGAACTAGGAGGCGTACACCAGAGCCGTACGCCAATTCGCCGCACACTATCATAAGTTGCCCTACCGGATCAGCGAAGGAACTGCGGCAGTATTTCCTCGTCCTCAAGAACGACAAACACTACTCACGCAACACCACGACCGTCGCCATCTGCGGCATCCAGTTCTTTTACGAACAAACACTGCAAAGAAACTGGGCCATCTTCGGCACCGTGCGTCCGGCCCGGAGATGAAGCTGCCCGTCATCCTTAAGCCTGGCGGAAGTGCGGAAGATTTTCGCCGGCGTCAGAGTGCCACGCCACAGGGTTTGTCTCACCCTCGCCGGCTGCGCCGCACTCTGTCTCCAAACACAAAAAGACAGCCTCGCTGGCTGGCTGCCTCTACTCTTCTCAGCGTCGCTTGCCTCACCGCTCCTTTTCTTCCTGTTTCTTTACCTACTGAGCCTGCCTCTGGTGATATGTGTGAGGGGTTCGTTTACGTCGAATCTCTTAACCCGAAGCTCCTTAATTCCTGCTACCTTCATTCGCTCGATTTTCCCTTCCAGGTATGCATCGAGTGAAGCCTCATCCTCGAACAGATAAACCCCGCCCGCTTCTCCTGTCTCACGATTCTCCGTCCACACCTTGCATATGAGGCCGGAGACATTTGCTATCCTGTGCGCGAGCTCAGAATATTCTGTCGCCATCTCTTCGCCCCATGGGCCGCTAAAGCGATACATATGCCGTCCCCTTTCGACCTGAAGTGCTGAAGGGATGCTTGTGCAGAATGACGAATTTTTGCCCCCGCCTCGCACCCAGCGCCCTCAGCCGCTGGACAAAGTCTAGCTCCTCAAAAAGGTAATGCTCCCGCGAGAAGCCACCGATCTCTGAGAAGGCATCTCGTCTGCACAGAATGAAGGCGCCCAGGCACCACTTAAATATCCGCATGCTCCAGTTCTTGCTTTCCAACGCAACCTTAAACCACCGCGGGCCATCAACCACGCGAACGGTGCTGCCACATCCGATGTGCTCGGAACCCTTAAGTATGGGGATCAGATCCCCGATCAGCTCGGCTGATGGCCAGGAGTCCGCATCAATGAACAAGAGCCATCGGCCAGATGCCGCATTAGCCCCTCGGTTTCTGGATCTGGATATCTGATTGATCGACTCGAATACCACTTTGCACCCAGCGGTTTCGGCCACGGCTGCGGTCGAATCTGTTGAATCGTTATCGCAGACGATAAGCTCGTAGGCCAAGTCAGGGAACGCCTCGAAGGCTTGTCGGATATGCGAGAGGGAGTCCGACAGCCGTTCTTCCTCATTGAAGGCCGGAATGACGACAGAGACGATAGGCGGTTCAGGCTGCATATGATTGCCGAACAGAGGAGTCTAACCATTCAACAGAAATCTAACGACTGCCTTCAGCTGCGGCGCACGATCAACATCCAAGCCGCGAAGTAAAAGAACCTACTTGAGAAGCACGCTATCGCGCCGTCAGCTGCAAGCGCTTATAGGTTGTTGGGCTTCGTCTCACCTATCGCGAGGCCATGCCTGACTAGAGACATATTCCTTCGCCCTCTTTGCCGTGCTTACACTTCGAACGAAATCTAGATTCTGCAAAGTCCATGAGCTATGAGAGACCTTAATGCGTCTGGAGAAGGAACCATACTCACTCGTGTCATTCACAAGCAGTTCGTGAATTGTTCCGTCCGCCTTTCTGCACCATGCCCTTGCCTCTATCTCCACGGGCCACGCGTCTGAAATACCAGCGCTGTTCGCGCAAAGGAGCCTGTCACTTACTTCCTCGATGGTCGCGGCATCTCCGGTCATTCCGGCGGCCTCGTAAAGGCGATGCCATTCTTCATCTCGCGATGGCGCAGGACTGCAGGAGCTCTTGGAAGTGTCCCACTGAGATCTCGACCAAACTGTACTTGTGGCGATGCCAAGCACAAAAGTGGCAACTGCGACAGCGATCCCGAGGCATATTCGTTTCATAACCTAACTTCTCAC
>JBGTLE010000077.1:0-9530 GCA_041744295.1 Pyrinomonadaceae bacterium
TGATCGACCTCATCTTCAGGGAAGGTGCCAACAATCACAGTTCGTGTAGCCGTACCCTCATGTGTTCCATCCGTTGCGATGTAAGTGACTGTATAGGTCCCCGCTATGCTGGGATCAACTGAAGTCGCGCCGCCCGGTCCAGAGATTGAACTCGACACAGGTTTGGCGCCGGTGCAACTATCATTTGCAGATACACCGGGATCGACAAACGGTGAGCATGAGCCCACTTGGATCTTGTATGGATTCGCACCGTCAATCGTAATGGAGGGCGCCTCGTTGTCGCTGACATTGATTGTGCGTGTGGTGGAAACAGAGTTAGCACCCTCCGTAGCAGTGTAGGTCACCTCATAACTTCCAACTGCAGGAGAGATCGTGTTGAAGCCCCCTGGAAGGGTAATGGTTACCGGTACGCTTTGACCGGTACCGTCGATAGCAGAAGCGCCCGGATCGCTGAACTCGGAACCACATTCAATGCTCAGCGGGTTTGCACCGCTTAGCGAGATTGATAGAGCGCCCGGATTATCAACGGTCACCTGGAAACTAACGACTGACCCCGTTTGGGCAGAACAGATTACCGTGCTGGTGCCAACCGCAAAGAATGAACCTGATGCTGGGTTGCAAGTTATGGCGGCGATTGTCTCGCCATTCTCGCCCGTGGCTGGCTGCCCGCAGTCTCCCGTTCCCGTCGGAGTCGCATAAGTGACAACCGCTCCCGCCTGCCCGGTATCAGCGCTTACCGTGATGTTATCTGGAGTTGAAAGCTGGCAGGGAGTTCCCGCGACTTCCAACGTCGCAGTTGAACTGTTGTTGTCGAGGTGGGGATCAGCCGTCGGGGAAGTGACACTCGACGTATTTGAAATCAGCGTGCCATTTGAACCCGCACCAACTTGATAAGTCGCCACGAAGGTGGCCACCTCGCCCCGGCCGAGGCTTCCGATTGTACAGTTGGAAGTTCCCGTGCCGGCGGGCGTTGGATTGGAGCAGCTAAATGTTGGACCGCTCAGCTGATCGAATGATAGGAACGTCGTATTGGCCGGCACGTCATCGGATAATTGAACGGCGGTTGCGGCGCTAGGGCCGGCATTGGTTACTTGTACTGAGAATAGGATTTGGCCCCCTGAGGACGCACTTCCTGAGATCAAGTTCTTGGAAACCGACACGTCAGCTAATGGGTTCGCCTCATCAATTACCGTAAAGGTTGTTACTTGCTGTACCGAACCACCGAAAGGTTCGAAGATGATTACTCGCCAGTCACCCAGGTTCGACGCTAACGTAAGCGTGAACGTGCTGGTGCCTGATCCAACGGGGACGTTTTGCACTGCGACAAAGTTAGCGTTGGACCAGATAATCCGCCAGGAGGGAAGCGCCCCTGTGACCTTGGCGCAAACGGTCTTGTCAGCGTCCTGAACGTTGAAAACTGTCTTTGGTGTTAAGCAGTCACCCGCATAAGTGGTGACGGTTACTCCGGGAGCCTGTGGAAGCGCGAACAAAGGGGAATAATTTCCAACCCCGATTGGAGCCAAGGCGTTAGAACCAACACCGACTCTGCGCTGTCCAGTTTCATCGCGCGTAGTAGGAGGAGTTCCCTTCGTGGAAACTCTCTTGCTACTTGACGCAGCGGAACTCCAATAAACACTACTTGCCAAAAAACCGGCAATAACCAGGATAATGCCAATGCGTAGTAATAAACCGGCAGAGGGTATTTCAAGCAGATGAATGCCAGTACTTACCGAGGTTGATCGAGGGACGAATCGTTGGTTTTTCGGTGTCATTGGGACTCCTTGGGGAAGGAAACAATTGGTGGAAATGATATTAGGGTCAGGACGAGAGTAGGTTTGAGCAGAGCGCGGCCCAGCAAGCTTGTGACGACACGACTGACTTGTGGGGGTGGTTTCAATCGGAACTTCTCTCGTTTAAGTGCCTGTTAATGCCTTAGCGAGCTTTATGGCCGGTTCGCTCAATGGCGAGGAATGTGCCAAAACGGAAGCGATTCCATTAATGGGTTGAGTGCGAGTGCTTCTCGGTCGTTGAGTATCCTGGGAATGAAGAAGTTCTGGCTTGCGGCATCAATTCTGTAGTCGGGGGAAGCCTTGGTTCGACATCACTACATTGAGTCGACGCATACTAGACTCTCGATGTGACGAAGTCAACAAAAAGTGAAAAAAGTTTTTTCGGCTCACTTTTCCTTTCTCTGACCGTCGTCAAGGTTTGCCTGACACGTCAGCACTTGGGAGACCGACTCCGTAAAAACACGGATCAGTGCAGCAATATACGTTGTGTTGATAAGAGAAATGCCCAGCATCCGAATCGTTTGCCAACTGCTCGAGAGCCGATTTTCCACCTGTTGACTGATTGAGGTCCCAGGGAGGGGTTTGGACTTTTGTCGAAGATACGTTTAATAAAGATGGGTTCGTAAACTGTCGTTCGGAGGAATCGCGTACATCTTAAGCTGCGAATCCTGAGATTCATTGAGACTCAGAAACAAGGTTCCCTGATGCTGCTCACGCGAAGACCGGCTATTCATGCGGACCAAATTAGTGACGACTAAAGACACAACCATGAGACCAAAGAATTTCTTTCGTGCCGAAAAAGAGTTTGGACTAATAGTAGGGGGCATTTTTTCTGTGATCGCAGGTTGGTGGCTCTACCGAGGAAAGGCGCAGAGCCTGGCTCCCGTTGTGCTATCGGTTGGCTTGTTGCTAGTTGTATTAGGAAGCATCTTTCCGAGGTCCCTTGTTTATCCGAACAAGTTTTGGATGTTGCTGGCTGCTGGGCTGGGATTCATTAGTACTCGCATAATTCTCGGGATTGTGTTCTTCCTGATGGTCACGCCTATCGGGTTGGTTAAACGATTGCTCGGATGGGATCCGCTGGCGCGCCGAGGCGCATCACGCGAGACTTATTGGCGGCCGTATCCGGAAAGGCAACGTAATCCGCGCCACTTCGAAAAAATGTTCTAAGGAGCTACATGTCCAAAGTACAAGTCATGAACGAACTCTGGCAGTTCATGAGAGAGAACAAGAAATACTGGTTGGCCCCGATCGTCATCACGCTTGTTTTGGTGGGCGCCTTGCTGGTGCTCGCAAAGGGCTCCGCGATCGCTCCGTTCATCTACACGCTTTTCTAGCAACGGAGTTTTCTTAGTGGTAAGCATCCTGGGTATCTCGGCGTTTTATCACGATTCAGCAGCCTGTCTCGTTGTGGATGGAGAGATCGTGGCCGCGGCTCAAGAAGAACGCTTCAGTCGGGTTAAGCACGACCATCGTTTCCCACAACACGCTGCGCGCTACTGCTTGCGCGAGGCTGGGATATCCGCGAGCGACCTCGACTACGTTGGATTTTATGACAAGCCGCTTTTGAAATTTGATCGCCTGCTTGAAACTTACCTCGACTATGCCCCAGCCGGATTTCCCTCCTTTCTAAAAGCGCTGCCCCTTTGGATGAAAGAAAAGCTTTGGATGCCCGACTTGATTCGCACGGAACTCGCGAAATCATCCGGGGAAGAGGACGAGCGAGCCGCTAAGAAGCTCGGTAAGAAATTCGAGTGGAAGTTACTTTTTGGGGATCATCACGAAAGCCACGCGGCAAGTGCTTTCTACCCGTCACCGTTCACAGAAGCGGCAATTCTGACAGTCGACGGCGTGGGCGAGTGGGCGACCAGTTCAATCGGTATCGGCAAAGGGAATGAGATCACGCTCTTGAAAGAACTGCGCTTTCCCGACAGTCTCGGCTTGCTCTACAGTGCCTTCACCTACTACACCGGATTCAGAGTCAATAGCGGCGAATATAAGGTGATGGGGCTGGCGCCTTACGGTCAGCCGAAGTTCGTAGACGTTATCAAGGAGAAGTTGCTCGAGATTCGGGACGACGGCAGTCTTCGGATGAACCACGAATACTTCAGCTACTCACAGGGGTTGCGCATGACGAACAGTGCTTTCAACAAATTGTTCGATGGACCACCTCGGCAGCCCGAGTCAAGAATTACTCAGCGAGAAATGGATCTCGCTCGTAGCGTTCAAGTCATCACGGAAGAAGTCATTCTGAAGATGAGCAACTATGCGCAGCGGGAAACGGGGATGAAGAAGCTCTGCCTGGCTGGAGGCGTAGCGCTGAATTGCGTCGCCAACGGCCGGGTCCTGCGGGAGTTGGCCTTCGATGACATCTGGATCCAACCGGCTGCTGGAGACGCCGGCGGCTCGCTGGGTATTGCCCTGGCGATCTGGTATCGGTATCTCGGGAACTCGCGGGTCAGCCCCGAACAAACAGGAATGTGGGCGTCCCCCCAACAGCCGCACCTGAATGGGTTGCCTCCTTATGCCGATGGCATGAAAGGCTCCTTTCTCGGTCCCCGAGATTCTGACGCGGAGATTGAGTCGCTGCTAACCTCGCGGGGTTTGCCTTACCAGAAGTTCAGTCAAAGAGAGTTGCCGGAGGCCGTTGCGAATCTACTTGCGGCTGGTAAGATTGTCGGACTGCATCAAGGGCGAATGGAGTTTGGCCCAAGGGCTTTGGGAGGTCGCAGTATTATTGGCGATCCTCGTTCGCCCGAGATGCAGGCAGCGATGAACCTCAAGATAAAATACCGGGAGAGCTTTCGTCCTTTCGCTCCGAGCGTGTTAAGAGAAAGGGTGGGCGAGTGGTTCGATTTACAGACCGACAGTCCTTACATGCTGCTAGTTTCTGACGTCGCAACCCAACGACATCGACAAATGACTCCCGAGGAGCATGCGTTATGGGGAATCGACAAGCTGAACGTCAAGCGATCCGAGATCCCTGCCGTAACACACGTTGACTATTCGGCAAGAATTCAGACGGTCAGGCGAGAGACCAATCCGCTCTACTGGGAAATCATCGAAGCGTTCAGACGTCAAACGGGATGCCCCGTAATTGTAAATACCAGTTTCAACGTTCGAGGCGAACCTATCGTTTGCACACCCGAAGACAGTTATCGATGCTTTATGAGAACCGAAATGGACTACTTGGTTCTTGAGAGTTTTATTCTTAGTAAGCAGGATCAACCAGCGTTTGCTGAGACAGGGGATTGGCGATCGGAATTTAAGCTTGACTGATGGAGCATGCTGCCCTCGACGCTGCCGGTCTATGTCGACCTTGCCAAATACTAATCTGCAGGCCGCAAGTACCCGCTGTGAGATATTTGTGAGATGAGAATCAGCGTCGTTGTACCGGTTCGTAACGAGCAGGATTCGATTCGCACCTTGATCGAGAGTTTACTCAGTCAAACTCTGCCACCGGATGAGATCGTTATTACCGACGGTGGCTCCACCGATCGCACCGCCGAGATCATCAGAACTTACGTCGAACGAGGGGCTCCCATCCAACTCATCAGTAGTGGACCAGCGTTGCCAGGCCGCGGGCGAAACCTTGCTTCGGCACTGGCCACAGGCGACTGGTTGGCTTTCATCGATGCGGGCATCAAACCATCAAAGGATTGGCTTGAGCAGTTCGCGAATAGAATCCGCCAACAATCTGCAGACGTTGTTTACGGTTCGTGTGAGCCGCGGACCCACAGTTTGTTCACCGAGTGTGCGGCCATTGCTTACGTTCCGCCACCAGGAGAGGTGAACGGCGTGGTGGTCAGATCCAGGTCCATAGCCTGTGCCTTCATGAGACGGAATGTCTGGCAAAGTGTGGGTGGGTTTCCAGAAGACTTGCGTTCGGCCGAGGATCTGCTTTTTATGGAAAAAATAGATGACGCCGGCTTTTCTGTTGTCTATACGGAGAAAGCCTCTGTCGTCTGGGATCTACAGCCCACCATAGCGAAGACCTTCGCGCGGTTCGTCCCTTACGCACGCAACAACATTCGAGCCGGGCTTTGGAAGCGGTGGCAGCGGCCAATCTTTGCACGTTATGTATTTCTGGTTCTTTCAGCCGTTCCCACGCTGTTTCTGGGCTACCGTTGGTTTCTCGTTCCTTTCATGTTTTGGGTGCTGATGTTAATTGCGCGCTCAGCCGTGGGCATGTGGCGGAATCGGCTGGCCTATCCCGCGCCGGTCGCACGCTGGCTGCTGCGGTCGGTGGTACTCGTTCCGCTGCTGGCGGTGCTGGACGCGGCGTTGTTCACCGGCACGTTCGAGTGGTTATTGAAAGATAAGCTTGGACTCGGTAAACAAAGCGAGAGCGTGGCCCATGGCGCTTGAAGGCCGGCGAGTGCTGTTCATTTCCTACAACGGCATGCTGGACCCGTTGGGCCAAAGCCAGGTGCTGCCTTACTTGCGTGAGCTTGCCAAACGCGGAGTGCGGTTTACGTTGCTGAGTTTTGAGCGACCGCCAGCATTCTCCCCAGCAGGCAGAACCCAATGCGAAACTCTGCAACGCGAGTTAGCCGCTGACGGTATTCGGTGGCAGTGGGTTAGATATCATCAAACGCCCTCGCTGCCCGCCACCGCCTACGATGTGCTAATGGGCATCCGTGTGGCGGGTAAATTGGTATTGGAACAGCAGATCGAAATGGTCCATGCGCGTAGTCACATTCCGGCGACGATTGCGCTCAGTCTCAAGAAGCGCTTTGGTACCAAGCTGATTTTTGATGTGCGCGGATTGTTGGCTGAAGAATATGCCGACGCCGGCCACTGGCAGGAGGGAAGCACTGCGTATCGGATCACCAAGAGGATGGAACGACGAGCGTTTGCCGCCACGGATGGTCTGGTAACACTAACTGAAAAAATCTGGCCCCTCATTCGTGACTGGCCAGGTCTCAGCGGCCGCGAAGTCATTCATGAAGTAATTCCCTGTTGTACGAACCTGGAGTTGTTCAAATTCAACGAGGAAAGCCGTGCGAGATTACGCGCCGAATTGGGTATCGAGGACCAATTCGCGGTGATCTACAGTGGCTCGATTGATGGGTGGTATCTAACAGAAAAGATGGCCGACTTCTTCGCCTACCTGGTTCGAAAAAGACCTGATGCTCATTTTCTGTGGTTAACTCCCAGTAGACATGAACGCATTCATGAACTGATGGCGGCGAGGGCGGTTGACTCGCACAGTTACACCGTTCGTTCGGCAAAACCTGACGAAGTCCCCTCATATCTATCGGCCGCTGACGCCGGAATTGCATTTATCAAGAGTTGTTTTTCAAAGCTTGCGTCGTCGCCGACCAAGTATGCGGAGTACCTGGCTTGTGGACTGCCGCTGGTAGTTAACCGCGGGATAGGTGATTCCGACTCGCTGATAACTGAAGAGGACGCGGGAGTGCTTGTCCGGGAATTCAGTGAAGGTGAGTATGAACAGGTAATCAGTCAACTCGATCGCTTTATGCAAAACCCTGACGCCACCAGGAAAAAGGCCCGTGAAATTGCCGCGAAGTTGTTTGACGTGAGGACGGTTGGAGTGGATCGTTACGCGCGACTTTATCAGCGAGTCTTGTCTTCGAAAGGCCGATGAACTTGCGACGCGACCTCGCGGTTCCGCAATCTATGAAAGTATTGGCACTAGCGTCTTATCCGATTGAGGCCGCCGCAACTCGTTATCGCCTCTACCAGTTTGTCGATGCCTTAGCCGAGCGTGGCATCGAGCTGAGCATCAGACCTTTCTTCGATTCCAAACTGTTCGCGAATCTCTATCGGCGTGAGGCTTTACCTGGGACCGTTGCCGGGTTGGCAAAAGCAGGGGTGCTGCGCTTTGGAGATGTGCTGGCGGCCAGAAAAGCTGACGTGATCCTGGTGCAGCGCGAGGCGATGATCTTTGGGCCAGCGATTATTGAGTGGCTCTCAACACGTTTCAGCAGGCGGCCATTGGTGCTTGATTTGGATGACGCAACGTACGTCCCATATACTAGCCCGACTTACGGACAGCTCGGAAAAACACTCAAGTGGTTCAGCAAAACGGACGATTTGATCCGCTGGGCGAGCGTCGTTACTTGTGGAAATCGCGCGATTGCAGAATATGTCAGCAGCCGAGGAAAACCAGCGCGAATTATTCCCACAGTTGTCGACACCGATGTGTTTCGGCCGTCAGAGCTTCCGCGGGAGAACGCACCGGTGCTTGGATGGGTGGGTACCCATTCAACCTTCCCTTATCTGCAATCGTTGTTTCCGGTACTGCAACGGCTGGCGCGTGAACACCAGTTTCGGGTGAAGATTGTCGGCGCGGGGCGGGCTGAGATCGACCTTCCGGGGGTCGAGTTCGAAAACCGCGAATGGAAACTGGATCGCGAGGTGGAAGATTTTCAATCGTGCGACATCGGACTATATCCGATTGTAACCAGCATGTATGCTGACGAATGGGCCGCCGGCAAATCGGGTTTCAAAGCCATTCAGTACATGGCCGTTGGTGTGCCTTATGTTGCCAGTCCCGTCGGCGCGACCAAAGAGATTGGAGAGGTTGGAGTTACCCACTTTTGCGCGCGCGATGAAGAAGAATGGCAAGCTAGTCTCGCAAGGTTATTAGCCGATAAAGGGTTGCGCAATCGCATGGGAGCAGCCGGACGAAAGCACGCAATCGAGCATTACGGATTGGCAGCACAAGCCGACAAACTCGCTGCCGCATTACGAGAAGCTCAGGGAGAGTAGTAGATCAGCCGCTCAGGTAATGGCCCGCACCAGCAAATTTCGACTAGCCGTGCTCGCTATCATTGGCTTGCTGCCTTCTTTCTTGAAACGGCCGCTTTACCGACTGTGCTTTGGGTACCAGATCGGCAAGGGCGTCAAAATTGGATTCAGCCTCATCGACGCTCGTGAGTGTTCGATCGCAAACGACACTACCATTGGACATTTCAACATCGTGATTGGCGTGCAGAAATTAAGCATTGGCGATCACGTAAGGATTGGACACCTCAACATCTTTCGCGGCGGCGACGAGATTAGCTTGGGGAGGTATGCGGAGATTATTCGCATGAATGAAATCAACTCCATTCCCGATCCTGATGTGGTGAATCCGACAGATCCTCGGTTTCTTCTGGGTGCGGGCAGCGTGATCACCGCCGGACACAAGATTGATTTCACTGACCGGGTCGTGATTGGAAGGCGCAGTATTCTGGGCGGGCGAAACTCTTCATTGTGGACTCACAACCGGCAACGCACACTGCCGATCGAAATCGGGTCTTTTGCTTACATCGGCTCTGAGATCCGGATAGCTCCGGGAGGTGCCTTGCCTTCGCATTGCATTGTCGGCATCGGTTCGGTGATTACTGGCGCGCTCAATGAAGAGGGCCAATTGATCGCGGGTGTCCCAGCGAAACCTATAAAGGCGTTGGACGAGAATGATAGGTTTCTAATCCTCCGAAAGACGCGACTAGACCTGCCGGACGACGTTTAAGCTAACCGTTATGAATGGTGTTTTAGTTCTTGTTTCAATACTGGTTGGGGCTTTTCTGGTTCTGGCAGTGCCGAGCCTGGTCGTGCCTTACCCACCGGAATATGGCGTCATCACCTCCTTCGATATGAGCAAAGCAGTCCTGCTGTGCGCGGTGCTGGGAGCCGGAGGCGCCTTCTACGCCTACAAGCAGGGAGAACAGGGGGCCTTCCTTTTGCGTCTGTTCGTGGGAGCCCTTCTGATACGGGTATTGCTGGGTA
>JBGTLE010000078.1:0-33726 GCA_041744295.1 Pyrinomonadaceae bacterium
GTGGTCAGGTGTTCTTGAAGTGATTGGGCCAGGAGTTTCTCGGTCGAGTTCCCGGATGTCGGCGAGTTGCTGTGCACTTTGAAGTTCACTGCGCCAGATCAGAAACATTCCACGGATCATGGCTGGTGTTAGGGCCGTCGCGGCGCGCGCGAAATTAGGACTGGAAACTATCATAAGTTCTCCCTGAGAGCGAACGTAAGCGGAGTAGACAATTGATGGCGAACAGCAAACAACTAACAGCAAACAGCAAACTTTTGAAGCAGCCAGCAGACAGCAAACAGCTAACAGCCAGAATTCTCGTTCAGGAGAGGCGCGGCGATCGCACCGGAAAAACCATCACGGGATTGCAATCGCAAAATAAAACTCGAACAGCAGACAGCAGACAGCAAACACTGGATCTCAATCGCAAAATAAAACTCTGATTAACTTTTACTATTAGCACCTGGCCGGTTTCTTTTCCTTGCACGTGTCGACCCTGAAAGCTGCCTGCTGGCTGTTTGCTGTTTGCTGTTTGCTGTTTGCTTGAATATTTGCTGTTTGCTGTTTGCTTGAATATTTGCTGTTTGCTAGATTATTCGCTGTTTGCTGTATGCTTTCTCCTCATGACTACTTCCAACGCGACGCCAATGGTGCGTCAGTACCAGGAACTAAAACTCAAACATCCGGGAACGCTGTTGTTCTTTCGGCTCGGCGACTTTTATGAACTCTTCTTCGAGGACGCCGTCATTGGTTCGCGTGAACTTCAAATAACCCTTACCGCCCGTCACAAAGAGAGCGCCGATCCAATTCCGATGTGCGGCGTTCCGCATCATTCGGCTGCCAACTACATTGCCCGCCTCGTTCGCCGCGGTTACCGTGTTGCCATCTGCGAACAGACCGAGGAGGCCAGCAAAACCAAAAAGCTGGTCCGCCGCGAAGTCGTTCGCGTCGTCACGCCCGGCACGCCAATCGATCCGCAGCTACTCGAAGCGAACGAACCGGTTTTCCTGGCGGCGCTTTGCATGACCGGCGAGAACGTCGGCGCGGCCTTCCTCGACGTGTCAACTGGGGAATTTCGGGCCACCCAAGCAAGCGGACGCGATGCCTGGTTAAGAATTCGTGCCGATCTCGAATCATATGCCCCGAGGGAACTGCTTTATCCGAATTCGCTTGGCGCGCTCGTCAGGAGCGGACTTTCCGGTCGGGTTCAAACAGCGCCGCTGCCTTTGGCAACGGATCCAGGGAAGCTAAACCCTGAAGTAGTAAATCAGTACCAATCGACCCCGAGTTCCTCAAACGAACAGTTTCTCGACGCGACGCTGACCGGGCTTGAGGACTGGCATTGGCAGAAAGACGAGTGTGCCGAACTGTTGAAAAAGCAGTTTGGCGTGCATTCGCTCGACGGTTATGGGATCGCCAAAAAGGACGAGGCAATCCGCGCCGCCGGCGTCTGTTTGCATTACGCCCAGGAGACGCAACGCGCGGGCGCTACGCACGTTTGCGATCTCGTCTACTTTGAACCGCAGGATCATCTCGTACTCGACAACGTCACCGTGCGAAATCTGGAACTCGTCGAATCCCTCGGCGGAGCCAGTGGCCGCGCGCTGCTAAACGTTGTCGATGAAACTGTGACGGGCATGGGCGCCCGGCTGCTGCGTTCGTGGATGTTGCGTCCCTGTGTGAAACGAGGAGAAGTTGAAGCCCGTCTCGATGCGGTAGCCGATCTACATTCTTCTCATGCGGGCCGCGACAAGCTACGGTCGTTGCTGAAAGAAGTTTCCGACCTCGAGCGACTCAATGGACGACTTAACCTCGGTTCGGCAAATCCCCGCGATCTGAATGCGATTCTGAAGTCGCTCAACCAGGTGCCAGCCCTGCGCTCGCTGCTTTCTCAGTTCCCTTCCTCGCTGCTGCAAGTACTTTCGGAAACCGCCGAAGAGCTGCCGGAAATTCGCGCGTTGATTGCGCGGGCAATCAGCGACGAGCCGCCGGTGAAGTTGAGTGAGGGAGATACGATTCGCACCGGCTATTCCGCCGAGCTCGATGAGTTGCGATCCATCAGCCGCAACGCCAAGCAGACTATCGCCGCGCTCGAAGCCACCGAGCGAGCACGCAGCGGGATCGGAACTCTGCGCATTCGCTACAACGGAGTCTTTGGCTATTACCTGGAAGTTTCAAAATTACATGCCGCGCGCGTCCCAGCAGATTACGAGCGCCGCCAAACGCTGGCGAATGCCGAGCGTTTTACCACGCCGGAGCTGAAAGAGTGGGAGCAGAAGGTCCTCGGAGCAGAAGATCGAATCGTGCAACTCGAAACCGAGCTGTTTCAGGGTGTATGTCGTGAAGTCGCAGCCGAAACGAAAAGAATTCTTGCGACAGCTCGTGCGGTCGCGGCGCTGGATTCGTTAGGCGCGCTTGCCGAGACCGCCGCCCGCAGGCGTTACGTTCGCCCGCAGATGCATGACGGCGATGAGATTGAAATTGTTCAGGGCCGCCATCCGGTGATTGAAGTCTTCAACGATGGCCCGTTTGTTCCCAACAGCCTGTACATGAACAATTCAACTGATCGACTTTTGATCATCACGGGTCCGAACATGGGCGGCAAGAGCACGGTGCTGCGACAGACGGCAATCATCTCGGTGCTGGCGCAGATGGGAAGCTTTGTGCCGGCAGACAAAGCGCGACTGCCGTTGTTCGATCGCATCTGGACGCGAGTTGGCGCCTCAGACGATCTCACGCGCGGTCGCTCGACGTTCATGGTTGAAATGACTGAGACCGCGGCGATTTTGCATAGCGCCACGCCGCGATCGCTGGTGTTGCTTGACGAGATTGGTCGCGGCACTGCGACATTTGATGGCTTGTCGATCGCCTGGGCGGTAGCAGAGTACCTGCACGATTCACCTGAACACGCGGCGAAGACTTTGTTTGCAACTCACTATCATGAACTGACGGAACTCGCCGAGAGACTGCCGGGCGGTCAGAACTATCAGATCACCGCGACGGAGCGTGAAGGTGAAGTGGTGTTTCTGCACAAGCTCGAACGAGGACGCGCCTCGAAATCTTATGGCATTGAGGTGGCGCGACTCGCAGGCTTGCCGCCGCCGGTGCTTGCGAACGCACGCGACGTCCTGGCTCGGCTTGAGCGGTATGAGTTGGATGTGTTTGCCGAGGAAGATGCCGTCGCCGCACAAAAACTGGCGTTGAGTACAGCCGCTGTCTCGGCTGCATCCGCCACTGCGCGCACGGCGTCTGGCGGAACAACTGATAACGGTGGCGCGGCCAAACACGGTGATGATGCGCTTGGTGCGGCAGCCGCACGCGCAGGACGAAGAAGGATGGCCGCACAAGTATCGCTGTTCGACCTCGCGAACCAGATGGTGGTGGCAGAGATCCGCGACAGCGACCCGGATGACCTATCCGCGGATCAAGCAAAAGAATTGTTGAAGGCGCTAAGGGACCGACTCCTTTAGTACATTTCAGAAAGCATTCAAGTCTAATTACCTCCAGGTCGGGAAGAGTGGTTTACAGCAAACAGCGCCGCTTGTTAACGAGCGAGTGTCGGCGATGTGAGTCAAGTTTCGTAGTCTCTGGGTTAGGAAGGGCGGTTTACCCCCGCAACTGTTCGGCAGAAATCCCGCTCATGATCTCTTGTGGTAGGTCCGCCAACCCAGTTCCTTCATCTTCCTTGAGAGCTTTTCTGAATCATCGGGCCACCACCAATCCCGATCGATCGGCAAGGGTTCGCCTAAATCTGAATAAAAGGCTTGGAAGCTCGACCAACGATATTCCTTTGCCGAGCAAACCAGGCGCGCTCTGACTGGGTTCGCGTGGATGTAGTTTATCTTCTGCCAGATCATCCACTCGCTCCATAAAGGCATGGCTTTGAAGCTCTCCTGCCACACCTGGTGAACAGAACCATCTCTGTCCGGTTTCTCTCGAACGAATCGCCTGTCAGGATTCACCTCGAGTATGGCTTTTGCTGAAAGACTCTTCAGCGCAGCCGAGAAGCCTATGATGTCTCCGTCGCGTGGGTTCACGATGAGGTGCATATGGTCAGGCATTAGGACATAGGCGATGAGTTTTGCTGGCCACTCTTGACGCAGTTTCTGACTAATTTCTAAAAATGCTGCGCAAGATGCATTTTGGGTGAAAGCAGGAACTCGATTGACCACGTTCCCAGTAAGAAAGTGTAACGCGCCGGGAAGATTGAGGTTTGACCATTTGCGAGCCATAAGCTTGTGAGGAAGCTGTCGAGACAATCGCAGTTTTACGTTCGCGGTGTTCTTAAATCAAGTAGAGGTGGCACTTTCGCTTCTTGGGAAAGATGCTGGACTTCTTGCAGCTTGTTTTTGCTAAGTTGAAGCGGGGGTAAACCGCCCTTCCTGACCTTGAGATGATGGAACCCAAGGATTTTCTGAGAGTTCCTGGCTGTTTGCTGTCTGCTGTCTGCTGTTCGCTGTTCCGCTCATCTCTGGACACCTGCAAGACTTCTTTCAATCAGCTTGTTGGGAGAGTTGCGGGGGTAAACCGCCCTTCCTGACCTTTGAGACTGGCAGGCTTGAATGGCTGGCCGATGCTCACTGCTTAACAATCTGGCTGTTTGCTGTTTGCTGTTTGCTGTTCGCTGTCTGCTGTTCACTGTTCGCCCTATTTTTTCTTTCTTGACCGACATCACACAACTAAGGTAGAAAACTTTTGTTGGCTTTTCTTGGAATTCTCCCGACGCACACAGCACGAGCTAACAAGGAGCCTGGGTTAGTTTAGATAATATGCCATCGGATTCGCTTTATTCCCTTCCTCCCGAACAACAAGTAGGACAGCTTTTCTACATCGGCCTTTCCGGTACCGAACTGAATGAAGAGACTCGAGCGCTCATTCAACATGTTCAGCCCGGCGGCATAATTCTGTTCGGCCGCAACGTCCAAAGTCCGCAACAGGTCAGAGATCTACTCGACGGTATCCGCGAAATGCTGCCCATCGAGCCGCTTTTCGGCATCGATCAGGAGGGCGGACTCGTCGATCGTCTGCGAAAGATCTTCACACCTATGCCATCGGCGCGCACGATTCGCCAGCACGGCGATTTGGCGGCAGTGAGATCGCTCGGCAGAATCAGCGGCGAAGTCCTGCGCATGCTCGGATTCAACATGAACTTCGCGCCGGTAATGTCGATCATGACGGACGAGCGTGATCTGCTCTCCAACGGTCTCTACTCGCGCTCGTTCGGTCGTTCACCGGGCGAGGTGCTGGGATACACGACCGTTTATCTTCGCGGCTTGCAGGAAACCGGGCTGATCGGCTGCTTGAAACACTTTCCCGGAATCGGCGCTGGTGAAGTCGACTCGCACGAACAGATGCCACTAGTGCAGTTGTCTCACGACGATCTGATCGCGCAGGACCTTGCGCCTTACATTGAACTGTTCGGCCGGCGCGACGACCGAGTGCGGTGCGTAATGGTGAGCCACGGCGGCTTTCCCAACATCGATATCCGACAAGAGGTGACGGGTGGCTTGTTAGAACCGGCTTCACTCAGTCATAACATCGTCACCAAACTGTTGCGTGAGGAACTTGGCTACCAGCATCTCGTGGTCACAGACGATTTGGAGATGGGCGCGATCGCCAAGCACTGCGAGATTGAATCCGCAGTAGTGCGTGCGTTCAAGGCGGGCGAGGACATGAACCTGATCTGCGCACATCCCGATATCATTCGTCGTGGCTATGACGCGATGCTGGCAAGCGCGCGAGAGGGCAAGTTAGCAAAGGACCGAATGCGGGCGTCGCTCAAACGCATTGCAGCGATGAAGGGGATCGTCAAACCTCCAACACCGTTGGATCTCGATCGATTCGCAGAGCTTTCAGAAGAGACGGCAAGACTGAACGAGAAACTTAACTACCGTTACGGAGGCACGATTTGATCGCACGGCATCGACTAATCCTTTTGCTACTGATTGTTGCTCTAACTGCGGTACTACCGTGGGGCTGCCGGCGCAAAAGTAACTCCTTCGTCATCGCACTTGGCGACAACATCCGCACGATCGATCCGATTGGCTCGCCCTCGGTCGATGCCGCGAGCGAGCGCGTGCGAACGCTAATTTTCAATTCGTTGGTTAGGAAGAACGAGAAGTTTGACTACGTCGGCGATCTGGCGTCGGACATCAAGCTGTCCGAGGACAACCTGACATTCACCTTCACGCTCCGCGACGGCGTGAAGTTTCACGACGGCCGGCCGTTTACCTCGGCAGATGCGAAATACACTTTGGACCTGGTGTTTTCAAGCAACTTTGCCAAGTCAGCTAGTTTCTTTGAAGGCGTGGGAGCTAACAGGCAAAGTTATGTAAAAAGCGTCGAGGCGCCGGATGCAAAGACTCTCGTTATTACAACCGTGAAGCCCTGGACAGGATTACTGTCAAACCTGGTTCCGGTGGCGATCATTCCCAAGGACAGCTACGAATCGCAGAAGACACATCCACTCGGAACCGGCCTTTACAAATTCCTCAGCTATGACAACTCGCAGCAGGTGGTCGATCTGGAAGCCTTTCCCGAGTACTGGGAAGGACCGGCGAATATAAAATCGGTGCGCGTTCGCGTGATTAGCGATACGAACGCGCTGCAAGCCGAGTTGAAATCTGGTCGCGTAGACATCGCGCCGTTGCCGACCAGCCTTTCGCCGGATGCAATCAAGCAGATGGGCCAGGATCCCAATCTGCAGGTTCTGCAGTTCAACGGCTCAAACGTCAACCTACTCACCTTCAACACCGCGCAGCCGCCGCTCGATAACGTCAAAGTCAGACAGGCGATTGCGTATGGCATAAACCGCGAGGGCATGATTCGGGATCTCTTGCTGGACCAGGCAAAGATTTCCCACTCGATTCTGCCGGAAGAGTCATGGGCATATCATCCGGGCCAGACTTATTCCTACAACGCGGCGAAATCGAAACAGCTGCTCGACGAAGCGGGCTTCAAGGATCCGGACGGCGATGGACCGCAACTGCGTTTTGCGAAACCGGTAGTATTCAAGATTTCGGGAAGCAGCGTCGCGGCGCGTCAGTATGCAGGCGTGATCCAAAACTATCTGAAGGAAGTCGGCATCGATGTGTCGATTGAAACGGCTGAGTTGAACACACTGTTCGAGCAACTCAAACAAGGCCAGTTTCAGATCTACTATGGACAGTGGGTGGGCGGAAACCAGGATCCGATCTTTTTCCGAGACCTGTTTGCGACTTCTGAGATTCCCACGCAGGCCAGACCATCTCGAAACCGCAGTCGCTATAGCAATCCGCAACTTGACTTGCTGTTGAATGAAGCCATCAACACTTTCGAACGGGAGAAGGCGCGCGCGCTTTACGTTCAGATTCAGGAAATAGTGAGCCGCGAAGTGCCGGTGTTTCCTTTGTGGTATCAGGCCAATATTGTGATCGCGAAGAAGACTGTACAGAACATCAAGGTGGACGCGAGCGGGGATTGGGGATTCGTCAAGAACTTGAAGCAGTAGCAGAAGGAGATGTTAGATGCTGGGTGTTAGATGTTGGAAGATTTAGGGCGGCACTCGGTGGCCGCTCTTTCTTTGTTTGGAAGTCGTGCGTTGGATGTCAGTTGTCCGTTGTCAGTTGTCAGTTGTTCTTTCGCCGTGCGTTAGATGATTCATTAACTGTAGCCAGTGAGTTGAAATATGAGTGCAACGGACAAGGGACAAGGGACAACGGACCACTGATCACGGACAACGGACCACGGACCACGGACCACGGACCACTAACCCATTCAGATATTAAGAGCCCGTTCCAAGCCTTTCCGGGAAATAGCCCCTGCACGAATGATCCGCAACTCCTCATCAGTCGTGTCAACAATCGTCGACGGCTCAGTCACCATCACTTCCCCGCCATCGATGATCAACTCGATCATCCCAGGAAAATATGATTCGACCTCTGCGGCGGTAAGCGCCGGGAGCTTCCCGGATGGATTCGCGCTCGTCGCGGTTAACGCGCCGCCGCAACTTCGCACCAACTCTCTCACCCGCGCATCATCCGGAAAACGCACGCCGACCGTCATCGTGCCCGCAGTCAATCCATCTGATAGCTCTTCCCTTGCGGTTCCGACGAGGGTTAAGGGTCCGGGCCAAAGTTTTTCCGCGAGCCTGGTAAACAAGGCCGAGCGTTCGCCTAAAAATCGATCGACTGCGGTCGCTTCGGAGATCAGCACCAGGATTGGCTTGTCGTCGGTGCGACCTTTGAGTTCACGGACTTTGCAAACAGCCTTCGCGTTGAGCGGGTCGGCTCCCAGGCCGTAGAAGGTGTCGGTGCGGAAGGCAATCACGCCGCCATCGGCAGTGATTTGGCGGGCTTTTTCGAGGGTCTCTTTGCTGTTCGGTAAAATCATGCTGCGGGCCAATTCCATCGTTCTGGGAGAAATCATTAGAAGAGCTTACGCGCTCTATGTTACGACCATGCTGCCAGGTAGTGAAAGTATTCTAAACCTCCTTTGAAGCTATAGATCGGTTATTTCGTCGAAAAGTGCGAGATTTTGGAATTGAGGGCAGGAAGGTGGAGCCTTTGGAGGGCGCTGACTTGTCGGCGCTTTGGATTAGCAGCTTTGAAGCCGGGATGTGAGGAGGTTTAATCCTCCGCGAATAAAAGCGCCGACAAGTCGGCGCGCTCCAAAGGCTCCGCGTCGTTCCGAGGCTTGAGAACCGCCGGTGGGGACGTTCGGGCACTGAATCAATTCACGTCAATT
This sequence comes from Pyrinomonadaceae bacterium, assembly GCA_041744295.1. GTDB lineage: Bacteria > Acidobacteriota > Blastocatellia > Pyrinomonadales > Pyrinomonadaceae > PSRF01. Next base: position 8,704 of record JBGTLE010000078.1, read on the forward strand.
GTCTGAATTATCAGGCGTGTCGCCCGAGACTGAAACATACCGGCGCCCGAGTCCAAGCTGCCGCAATTTGTGCTGCAGCGACTGCCGGTGCATGCCGAGAATCTCCGCCGCCTTGGTCACATTTCCCTGAGTGTGCTCCAAACAACGACTGATATAACGGCGCTCGAACTCTTTTCGATCCTCGCGAAACTCGGCGGTGAAAGGCACTCTCAGGCCTCCATCTTCGCCGTCATCAACACTGCTTTTCTGAATTGAAGGAGTGATCTCTTCCGGTAGATCACCGGAAACCAACTCGTCACCGTCAGCCATGATGGCCGCGCGTTCGATGGTGTTTTTTAGCTCACGCACATTGCCCGGCCAGTCGTAATCGATTAAACGACGCAACGCGCTCTGGGCAATCTGGCGTTGCGGCAAGTCGTAACGCTCTGAAGCCGTACGCGCAAACGTCTCCGCCAGCAGCGGAATATCTTCCCGCCGATCGCGAAGCGGCGGGATCTCGATCGTGACGACGCGCAAACGATAGAACAGATCGGCGCGGAAATTTCCCTTCGTTATCTCGTGTTCAAGCGGCCGGTGAGTGGCGCTGACTATTCGTACATCGACAGGAATGGACTCGTTGCTGCCGAGTCTTTCAATCCGTCTTTCCTCGAGCGCGCGCAGGAGTTTCGCCTGCACGTTGGAACTCATGTCTCCAATCTCATCGAGGAACAGCGTGCCGCCATCGGCTTGCTCAAATTTACCTTGCCGGCGCGCCGCAGCCCCGGTAAAAGCGCCCTTTTCGTGACCAAACAGTTCAGACTCGATCAGCTCAGAGGGTAGGGCCGCGCAGTTCACCGCGACAAAAGCGCCGTTCCGACGGACGCTATTTCGCTCGTGAACCTCACGTGCCACCAACTCTTTTCCGGTACCTGATTCACCTCGGATCAAAACGGTCGCATCAGTCTCGGCGACCTTCTCGATCATCCCGCGAACGCGCTTCATTCCTTCGGAGTTTCCAATGAGTGCTCCGCGTTGGGAACGCTCTATCTCGATGCGCCGGCGCAGCGAGACGTTCTCGCGTTTGAGCTCGAGATTCTCAGCCGCGTTTTTGATCACCAGACGCAGCTCATCGAGTTCGAAAGGCTTGGAGAGATAGTCGTAGGCGCCCGTTTTGACTGCTTCGACCGCCATCCGCTCGGAACCATGGGCCGTAATAATGATCACGAGCGGGCAATTTCCATTTTCGCTCTTCAGCTCGCGCAGGAAATCAAGCCCGCTCAGTCCCGGAAGATTTACGTCGAGCAGCATCAGGTCCGGTTCCTGCTGCTTCATCAGAGCCCGGGCGGCTTCTGCGGAATCCGCCTCGGTAACGTTAAAGCCAAAAGTGCTGAGGGCGCGGCGCATGCCATAGCGCGCGGCCTCTTCGTCATCAACAATCAATAATCGCAACGCGTCTTTTCTCACCTTCGCGGTAGTTTAGGGCCTTCAGGTGAAATTCTCTAGCGCGTTGCGTGCCAGACCAGCGGAAGGAAGTTTCTAGTTTCGAGTTTCTAGTTTCAAGTTCTCCCTCTCCAGGTTGAGATTAACGCCCAACAACATGGCGTCACCCGGGACTGGGAAACCAACAGCGACTTCCCACAGGAAAAACTTGAAACTAGAAACTCCCGTCTTATCGCCCGCTTCTCTTCGCCGACATCACCAGGATGATCGCATCGCCGGAGGGTCCCACGTTGAGGGTGCCCACGATTACCGGCTCGCCTTCGCGCATGCTGATGTCGGTATTGAGTCCGGTGCTCTCGTAGTTGATGATCGGCGCCGCGGGACCATTTGCCGCGATCGCAGTGCCGCTCTGGATAGGGATGCGAGCGCCGAAGCCGAACCCTTCCATCCGCACGATCTGTTGCCCTTCGGCATCGCGGATCAGGCGCACGTTGGCCACTTTGAATTCGTTGAAGCTGGGGGTGTGATTCGTGGCTGCTGCCGCTCCCAGCAAAGGACCACCAATCCACTTAAGGTTGAGCCGCCCATCGTGCTTCACGCGATTTATCAGCGTGGCCGAGACGCGATAATTCTTCCACGGCAAGGTAGCGCGTAATTGTTTTATGACCGGCTCGAGCGCGGCCGGCATTTTAGCGTCATCGATTGTCTGGTTCGTCGCAAGGATAAGATAAAGCTGCGTGTCGAGATTTGTCTGGTCCTCGATCTTCGCAGTGGCTTGTGACTTGTCGTCGCTTTGGGCATGAACAAGTTGTGTGCTGGTTGCTGCGGTAAACAGCAGCGTTGCGAAAACGGCGGTGAAAAGGATTCTGCGTAAAGTCATGGCTTGCTCCTGTGGGCTAAAGAAGTTTCGCGTTTCAAGTTTCAAGTTTCAAGGTTGTATCGCGTTCGTGCGAAGGAACGAATCTAACACGCAGTCGATGAGGAAAAGTTCCAATTGACACTGTGCGGAGCACAACCAACTTGAAACTTGAAACTTGAAACTTGAAACTTGAAATTCTCCCTCGCACTCAGTACTGAGTACTCAGCAATTCGGTTTTGACCGGCACGCGAAGTTCAAACCTCGCGCCGCCTTCACCCGAAACCAAACTTGCGGAACCGCCGGCCTCCTGCATGCGTTTGCGAACGATCGCTAGTCCCAATCCGGTTCCCCGCTGTTTCGTTGTAAAGAAAGGTTCCCAAATGCGTTCACGCAAGTCCGCGGCTATCCCGGCCCCGCTGTCTTTCACGCGAACGAATAATTGTTCGTCATCTCCGTGCACGGTTATTTCCACCTGACCACCCGCGGTCGTGGCTTGCATGGCATTCAGGATCAGGTTTGATAGCGAATCGCGAACCGCAGAAACGACCGCACCCGTGAGCTCATGATCAGCCTCAACGCGGCATTCGAGTTTAATTCGTTGTGCTCTCGCGCTGGCCTGAAAGAGACTGGTGACCGAACGCACTAACTCATCGACACGCAAAGGCCGCTCAGACGGCGGTTGCCGCCGGGCATAACTCAACAGTTGGGCCACACTCTGACTCAGACGATCCGTCTCGCCGACAATCAAGTTCAAATCGCGGGCGTATTCAGTATTCAGGCTTTCATCCTCGCGCATAACCTGCGCGATAGACTTAATCGCCGATAAGGGATTCTTGATCTCATGCGCCACCGTCGCGGCCATCTGGCCGAGCACGGCCAGGCGCTCGCGTTCAGCCAGTCGTCGTTCCAGGCGCACGTTCTGTTCAACCAGCCGCCAATCTTCGATGGCAATCGCGACCTGGCCCGCAAGAATTTCCAGCACCGAGCGGGCATCGATTGTCAGGCTCGAAACCGGCGCATCGATCAGCAAAAGGCCCGCGACCCGATCTTCGCGGCGCAGTGGGTACGCGACGTTGAAACCCTGCTTTGCGAGTGTGTCGTCATCTTCCACCGGTAACCACTCCTGCTGTTCGCATAAGTGCAACACTTCCGCGACCCAGGGTTGGTTGACCGCTCGCAATTCGGTGGCGTGATCCGGGTTGCCATCGCCATTCGGCTCCATGCCTTCCGGAGTGATCCCGACCACGATTCTCACCCGACGCAGGCCGAGGGTTTGTGCGGTTTTCTCTTCGACGAAGTGCAGCAACTCCGGCAACTGTTTGAACTGCCCTGCATGGGAGCCGACTCTGGACACGATCTCGCGATACAACGCGGCCTCACGTTCGAAGAGTTGATGAAACCGTGCGCCTAACCAGCGTCGCAGCGGGGCCGCCGCCAGCGTCAAGGCGAGAATCAATAGCGCCTCAAGCACGCCGGCGCGAAGCCCATAACGCGAAGTCATCCAATCGCCAATCGTCCGGATGCCATAGATGTAGATCGTCAGCACTACCGCCGCAAAAGCGGCGACGATTAAACTCTCTTCGATGATCAGTTCCAGATAGCGATAGCGATAGATGTAATAGGCCAGCAGCGCCGACGGTAAGAGCGAACCGAGATTCGCCATCGTCTTCAGATAGAGGCCGACAGGTGTCCCTTCGCCGAGACCGAATGCGAGAGCCAGCAGGATCACCACACCCACCGCGATAAACGACGCGGCCAAAGTGCGCATGATCTTCTGCTCGCTCGAATTCTGCGTCTTCCGGGCAATCAGGAGTTCGGTCACTGCAATCAGACCGAGCACATAAGCTATCCAGAAAGCGAATGGTAAAACGAAGAACGAAAGCTTCACGAACATCGGGGCGTACGGCCCGGTCCAAATTTGCGGGACAGAGATCGCGAGGAAGATCGTGGGAAAGTACGAGAGATAAACGCGGAGCTTTTCACTCCTGGTTAACTCGCGTCCGGAAGCGTTGGCCCACAGATGAAGGTGAACGTGAAGCAGAAAGGAGTAGGCGAAGGTGATACTTACAACCGCGACAGTGTCTGCAAAGCGAAGCAGCGTGGTCCAGCTATCAAACCCGAGTCCAAACAGTCCATGCAGCGTGATGATTAGGTTGCTGCCGTGCCAACCGGCCATGCTCGCAGCGAGAAAGAAAAGAACGCGCTCCAGCGGCGTGAGCTTGCGACGGCGCGTGAGTAGCTGTACGCCCATCCAAAGCGGCAACACTGCCCCAATGCTGTAACCGACGAGTTGTAGGACTTCGAGTGGAGACAAGGTAGATGTCGGATGTCAGATGCTGGATGTTAGTTGGTGCTCACCAAGCCTTGAATTTTGAGCTGTACTTTGAACTTCGTGCTTTGTGCTTGGTACTTTGACCTCTGATCTCAAATCGAAACAAGGGCTGGCGAGGATACCCGAAGGAGGAACCGAACAAAGATCAAAGCACAAAGCACTAAGTTCAAAGTACAAAGCTCAAAGCACTAGGTTCGAGAGCAACCCTAACATCCAGCATCTGACATCCGACATCAGCCTACTGACTGCTAGCCGTATTCCGCGGGCTGACTGTCAACGTAATTTCCGTCCTTCGATTCCTGGTTCGGCCGGCGACTGTCGTGTTGGGGGTGATTGGATTCGACGCGCCCATGCCGTTGGCCTGGATTCGCGATGGCTCAACGCCCGCGGTTTGAAAACGCTCGGATAAAACTCGCGCGCGCTCTTGAGTTAGCTGCTGCAGCGAAACTTCGTCACCGCGATTGTCAGTGAAGGCCTCGATCATGATCTGATAGTCAGGGTTGCTGGCCAGCAGTGCGGCCAGTGGTTCAAGTTTTGCCGCAGCGGCAGACTTTAAGTCAGCGCCGCGGGCATTCGCCCAAATCGTCTCGGGCAGGACTAATTGAACTCCCCTGCTTGTCTCCTTCACGATCCCATACTTTGCCAGGGTCTGCTTCAAGCTGGTCTCAGCCGCTCGCTTGTCTTGCTCGTTCTGTGTTGCCAGCCGGCGATTCTCTTCTGCCTGCTTCTCACCTTCCAATCGGGCCAGCCGAAGCTTCGCGTTGTCCCCTTCGGTGCGGACAATTTGCAACTCATCGCGCAGGCGGGCCACTTCGATTCTCTGTTCGCGCAATTGCTGGTTTGCAGTCTCGGCGTTGTTTTCGGCTAACTCGCGCGCGCGTTGTTCACGATCGAGCGCAGTTCTTAACTGATCAATTTCTCGTTGCGCCTGCTCGGCGGTTCGCTCCGCTGATCGCAGGGCCTCGTCCCGAACTCTGGCTTCGTCGCGGCGCAAACGGGCCGCTTTGCGCACGGCCGCCACTTCTTCCGCGCGAGCAGCTGAGGAAGTAGCTTTGCGGGCCAGGAGATCGACTGCCGCCTCGCCCTCATTCAAGCGCCACGACTGTTCGGCGGCACGCAGTTCGTCTTCCGCAGCTTGCAACTCATTGGCGGCGTCCTGGCCCGCACCCGCAAACTTCGCCAGGTTCACGGCCTGTCGAGCGCCCAGCAACGACACCGGAAGCAGACGGTAATCAGCATCGGCAACTTCCGGCACTCGTGGATCGCGGAAGTAGTCACTCGAGTTTCCGATGTACTGCACGTTGACGGTCGCAATCTGGCTGTTGCCGGGACGTTGCGGCGGCAGATTCTCCAGGACCACCATGCGGCTGGGAACTTTCATCAGGAAGTGAGGTTCAGCCGTGACAATCAAAGCGAAAGTCTGCAGCGGCGTCGTGACGTCAAGTTTTGAATCGATAAACGAGCTACCGCTGCGTTTGATCTCACCCATGTTGTCTACTCTGCCATCCGGAGAGATTGCCCACAGAACGTAAGTTGAATAGACGCCGCCCAATTCCGACGCCCGCGGGAGATCGTCGATGTCCAATTCGACGCGGGTACCGCGGCGGCCGGCGCGCTTAACTTTTGCTTCGCCCTTCAACCGCGGCAATAGTGTCGTGCCGCGAAACTTCACATTGACAGTTTCATCCAGTGGATAGGTGACCGCTACGGTTTGGCGCGGAAGGTCGTTTTGAGCGAAAACCCCGATACAGCCCAATGAAATCAAAAGTGCGGTTGCGATATGAAGCTTGCGAAAGTTCATGACTGAAAACTCCTGAATACGTTTTTATCAGTAATAATTGGAGAGTAACGGAACACACCTACCCGATTCACTTCCTACTTGATGCACCAACGCGGATCATTGTTGCCGAAGGGTATGGGCAGGTCAAGGAATCACTTCGACGACTTTTCGTGATATTTGGTCTTACGATGGGCGGCAATCTGAATTACAAACATCGAGATGGCGGTGAGCAACAGGATGTGAACAAAGCCCGACTTGTGCAATAGGAACGCCAGGACAAACCAAACCAACAGTAATGCTGAACCAAACACCCAAACCCTCATTTATGACAACCTCCTACCGTGGACTTTGACCCGCAAGATCGTGGTTGATTTCCATCGCTCGCAAGCCGGCGCCGGAAGGATCGCTTCCCACTATGAGCAAACGACCGTTGCCGGTTCTAACGGCCAACAGCAAATTGGCTTGCGCGGGGCGTGCAGTTGTTGCAGGAGGTTCATCGCTTTCCCAGATCGTTGCGCCATCAACACCGGATAAGGCGATTGCAAAACGATTGCTGCCTGGCAGTATCAGTTCAACTCGACCATCGCCATTAACGTCTGCGATCGCAGGCGATGCCAAGCCCCCAGGATTGTCCCTGGCCCAGAATGTCTTTTCCAGGGTAGCGTCGATAGCGAGTAAACGCCCGCGGTTCGTGGTCACGACGATTTCGAGGTTGCTGTCACCAACCAAATCCGCCGCGAGAATCGAGCCAACGGGATAGTCGCTGACGCCTAAAGCCAACTGGCCCAGCGGCCGAAATGATTTCGCATCAAACGCTGCGATCCCATTTTTTGTACCTACCATTAGCAACACACCGCGAGCCGAATTCACGACCAAAGGCGGCGTGGTCACCTCGGATCCCACGTCGATGAAACGCACGTGCTCGCCTTCAAAACTTAGCAACTCAACCGCGCGATCTTTGACTGGAATCAGCAGGCCCTTTCCCGGAAGCAATATTGCCGCGTTCACAGGCTGACGTTCCAGCTTGACTTGTTTTCGAATCGTCCCGGTTGCCGCCTCAAGCACCAACAGCTCTTTCTGATTCACGAGATAGACCGCGCTGTTTTCACCCGAACCATCCCCAACCACTGCGCTTGAAACTGCAGCCGGGATAGCCGCACTCCATACTTGTCTTCCTGACCGAGCGTCCACGGCGCGGATGCCTCTGTTAAAAGCAAACACAACAAGCTCGCCCGCACTCGTCTTCACCAGCAAGGGTTTAAACGACCTGCCGCCGCTCTGACTCGGCACGGGTGCAAAGCGCGATACCCAACGGGCAACGCCACGGGCGGAATCAAGCGCGTAGACAGTGCTCTCGGAATTGACTGCAATCAAGTCCGCAGCGCCCGCTGACTGTTGCGTCAGAAAGAGCTGGTCCACCGTGCCAATCGCAGCCACCCAGCCGGTCTGCCGTTTGGCCGCCGGGATTGGTTTAGTCGCCGCCGCGGAGGGAGCTGGTTTCACAACTGGACGGACATAGAAAGTACCGGGTCGCAAGAACGTCCCCCTCTCGTGTTGAGCAGGGGCCACCCGCCAGTAGTATCGTCCCGGCGCGAAATCAGCTGGTTGATAGTTGTGTCCCTCAATCAGCCGATCCAACAACATGTCTCGAAATTTTTCGTCCGAGGCAATTTGTAAGCGGTACCTGCTAACGCCTCTTTGACTAGCCCACTCGAGGCGCGGCGAGATCAAAGCAGGCGTGTTCGTTTGTGAATGGAGTGTGGCGGGGGAAAAACTCAGAACCAAAACCAACCAAGAGAAGGTGCAGCGAGGTGCGGAGAAAAGGTGTGCGGCTAGACTGCGATAAGTTGCGTTCAATGGCTAATACATCTTCCGCTCAAAGCGGTCATCCGGATTAGGGCGCTTCGTTCAGTTTGTAGCCCACGCCACGGACAGTAAGCACATAGTTTGGGTTCTTGGGATCTACTTCCAACTTTTTGCGCAGGCGATTGATGTGCGGATCAATGTTTCGTTGATAGCCTTCGTAGTCGGTGCTCCACACTTTGTCGAGCAGCGCGTTGCGCGACCACGCACGACCCGGTTCAGAGGCGAGCAGCTCGAGGATTTGAAACTCGAGCGGAGTCAGCTCGATTCGTTGGCCTTGCCTGCTGACCTCGTGGCGACGTTTATCGATCACAAGATCCCCAACTTGAATCCTCAGGCCATCCGACGGCTGCGGGGTTTCGCTTGATCGTCGCAAGAGCGCTTCCACTCGATACTCGAGTTCGCGCGGACTGAACGGCTTGGCCAGATAATCATCGGCGCCGGCTTCAAAACCTGCAACCTTGTCATCTAATGCATCATGAGCAGTCAGGAACAACGCGGGTGTTTGTACGCCGCGATCCCGAACCCGCTTCAACAGTTCGAGGCCCGTCATTTCGGGCATGGAAACGTCGAAAATGAAACAGTCGAAATCCCCGGTGATAGCAGGGTCCAGGGCTGCCATGCCACTCTCGCGCTCGTCCACCTGAAAACCTAGACGACGAAAGTATTCTGCCAGCAGCAGACGCATGTCCGAGTCGTCATCAACGATCAGGAGACGCTTCCCAGAGTACTTGCTACCGGCTTGATGCTGTTGTGACAATATTTTTGACCTGCGGGAGACTAATTTATAACGCGAAACGTGGGGGATTATAACTTAGTTTGACATGGTCTAACAGGTCAGGATTTCGATGATGGTGTCACAAACCTCAAATCTCTGTCGCGAACCAGCCTCAACACCGGTGCATATAGGAAATGAAGTCACGGTAACGCGCAGTAGCGTCGGGTCAACGCTGAACTCTCCGGCCCGTAGACTTCATAACGACGGGGATTCAGTCTTTGCGGACGCAGAAGCCCACTATGAAAAATTACCTCTTCCTTGACGCATTCAGACCTGCGTACGTATAGTTAATTTTAGTTTTAGCCCATATATCCTTCCTTCTGACAACGGTTCCGAGTTTCCAGAATAGCGATGCATGACCTCAGAAGACTGCTGAAGTACCTAAAGCCTCACTGGGCAATCTTCATCCTGGCAACCATTGCCATGATTCTGGTCGGATTGCTGGAAACTGCTGTCGGCGCGCTGGTCGTTCCCATTTTTGATCAAGCTTTTTCGACCACCGGCCAGCGCACTCCCACGATTTTCGGTTTGCAAAACCTCATACCGGAAGGCGGTGTCGCAGCTTGGCAAACAATCTCGATTCTGTTGCTGGTTTTCACGCTGGGCAAGGGGATAGCGGAGTACTTCTCGACCTATTTGATGGCCCGCATCGGACAGTTGGCGGTCCTGCAACTGCGACAGGATCTTTACGATCACGTGCTTTCGCAGTCGGCAAGTTTCTTTGAACGACACCGCACCAACTATCTGGTTTCACGACTCGTTTCCAGCGCGGCGGCTATTGAGACGGCAGTTAGCAGCGTTCTGCGCGACATGCTGCGCGAGAGCTTTACGCTGATCGCATTTCTCGCCGCTGCTTTCTATTACAGTTGGCGGATGACGCTCGGCTCTTTGATCATCGCCCCGATTATCGCGTTCTTGACCGCGAAGTTCAGCACGAAGTTAAGAAATCTTTCTCGAGAGAATTTTGAAGGCAGCAAAGAACTTACCGACACCGCGCAGGAAGCGCTTTCAAACCACACGATCGTCAAGGCCTTTCGAGCGGAGCGCCGCGAATCCGAGCGCTTCACAACCGTGGCCAAGCGGATAGTCAACGCCAATCGGCGCACGGCGCGCATCGTCGGTTTCTCGCCTCCGACCATAGAATTAATCGGCATAGTTTTCATTGTCGTGCTGCTCTTCTTTGGTCAGAACGAGATCATTTCCGGTCGCATGTCAGACGGCCAGTTCCTCGCGTTCCTGGTTTTTCTGTTTCGTAGCTACGATCCGATGCGCAAGCTTTCGCGGCTGCACAACGCGATGGAACAGTCTCTGGCGGCAGCGCAACACGTTTGGGAAGTCCTGGACGAGAATTCGCCCATTCCGGAAAAGGCTGATGCCATCGAACTCCCGCGACTGCAGCACGAGATCGAACTGCGCAATGTTTCCTTTGGTTATGCAAACGAGTCCCGGGCCGTGTTGCGGGACGTCAGTCTAAAGATTCCTGCCGGGCAGATGGTGGCGCTGGTGGGCGAGTCGGGCGGCGGCAAATCCACGCTCACCAAATTGCTACCGAGATTCCATGACCCGACTTCCGGCGCCGTATTTTGGGACGGCGTAGACATTCGTGACGCGCGCGTTGCGAGCCTCAGGCGTCACCTCGCGCTGGTTACGCAAGAGACTGTTCTCTTTAACGATACGGTGCGTCAGAACATTTCATACGGACGGCCAGATGCCTCGGAAGCTGAGATCGAAGAGGCCGCGCGCATCGCATTTGCCCATGACTTCATCCTGGAACTGCCAAAGGGTTATGAAACGATCGTTGGAGAGCGAGGGATCTTTCTTTCCGGGGGTCAGCGGCAGCGTCTTGCGATTGCGCGAGCAATGTTGGTTGACGCACCGGTATTAATTCTTGACGAAGCCACCTCCGCGCTCGATGCGGAGTCGGAACGGTGGGTGCAGCGCGCGCTCGCGAATCTGGTCCAGAACCGCACGACGATCGTTATTGCGCATCGACTTTCTACCATTCGTCGCGCGGACATGATCGTGGTGATGGAAGCGGGACGCATTATCGAATCGGGCTCGCACGCGCAACTAATCGCTGAGGGCGGCCAGTATCGAAAGCTTTATGAATTGCAGTTTGCGGATGAGGAAGAAGGGGAGTTGGCGGCTAAATAGATGCTGAATGGCAGAATAGATGCTGGATGTCGGATGTTAGATGCTGGTAAGAGGTCCGTTGTTCAGTGGTCCGTGTCCGTTGTTTCGTAATCCATCGTCACGACGCATCCTAATATCTTGCAACGCACCGAAGAAGAACAACTGACAACGGACCACTGACAACGGACCTCTTAACTAACATCCGACATCTGACATCTAACCTCTGGGGATCATATGAAATCCATGACCGGATACGGGCGGGCGGCGGTAGTTGGCGAAGACTTCTCAGTCTCCGTCGATCTGAAAACTGTCAACAATCGCTTCCTCGATGTTCATCTGCGCATGAACTCGGAGCTATCGCCCCTGGAAGCGTCAGTCAAACGTCGCATTAGCTCGCGGCTCTCTCGCGGACGCGTTGATGCAGCCGTTAACCTCGAACGAACTTCGATGGTTGCTTACGAACTGAATCGACCATTGATCGCGGGTTACGTTAATGCCCTGCGCCAGGTGAAACAGGAATTTGATATTCCGGGCGAAGTCGACATCAACTCGCTGGCGCGTTTGCCGGGCGCTTTGCAGACGGCGCGAGATGGTTTGAGTGACGCAATGGTGAACGGCGTCGAACGCGCCGTCGATGAAGCCCTCAACGAACTCGAACGCATGCGCGAACAGGAAGGCGCGGCTCTACGCCAGGAGATGGCCGACCGTCTAAGCAAGATTGAATCGCTGGTGCCGGTAATCGAGAAGTCAGCGTCCGGATTGGTCGATGCTTACCGTACGCGACTACAAAAACGCATCGGTGAATTGCTCAATCGCGACGGCCAGGCGATCGAGGCCGATCCGTCGCGATTGGCCCAGGAAGTTGCGTACCTCGCTGATCGCAGCGATGTCAGCGAAGAGATGGTCCGGTTGCGCAGCCATCTGGCGCAATTTCGCGAGGCTCTGGACTCCACCAGCGAAACCGGCAAAATGCTCGACTTTCTGCTGCAGGAATTAAACCGCGAAGCGAACACAACCCTGTCGAAGTCTACCGATTTACAAATCAAGGAAGCCGCTCTGGCAATAAAGGCCGAGGTCGAGAAGCTGCGCGAACAGGTCCAGAATGTTGAGTGAGACAGAACGATTACAGCAGGAGCGAAACGGCTCACAAGCGCTAACGAAGGGCATTCTCTTCGTGGTCAGCTCACCGTCTGGCGGCGGCAAAGGCACCTTGATCCAACGAGTGTTGAACTCCGTGCCCAACGTCAGCTATTCGGTCTCGTACACGACGCGAAAACCGCGCCCCGGTGAGGTGAATGGTCGTGAATACTTCTTTGTCTCAACCGAAGAGTTTGAACAGATGATAGCGCGGGACGAGTTTCTCGAATGGGCGCACGTGCACGGCAAGCTTTACGGCACGAGTCGGAGTCAGGTCGCCAACGAGATCGACGCTGGACGCGATATTGTTCTGGAAGTCGATGTGCAGGGAGCAGCTAGCGTTCGCCAGCTTATTCCTGAGTCAGCCAGCATTTTTATTCTGCCGCCTTCGTTCGAGATTCTCCGCCAGCGCCTGATCGCCAGAGGCACGGATTCTGAGGAAGAGTTGCAATTGCGGTTGCGAAACGCCCCTGAAGAACTGAAAGACTATTCCACGTTCGACTATCTGATCATCAATGACGACATCGAGAAGGCCGCCGCTAAACTAGCCGCAGTTGTGGCAGCGGAACGTGTTCGCCTTACCAGGCAACAACCGTACATCCAGCGCGTAGTCGAAGCTTTTGCGCAAACTGATAAGGACTGATATGAACTGTGTGACTATTAGGAGGAAGAGAATATGTCCATCAGCAATGACGGAATGAACAAGTCGACGGAAGAGACTGTAACACCCGAGATCGATTCAAAGTACCGCTTGATTATTCTGGCTGCCAAGCGCAGTAAACAGCTGCAGCGCGGCGCCAGCCCACGCATCGAGATTGATCCCATCAAACACAAACCCACACGGATAGCTCTCGAAGAAGTAATGCGCGGTAAGGTCCATTTTACGGTCGGGGAGCCCGAGAAGGAAACCACCTAACGAGCTCGGTTGTCAGTGGTCAGTGGTCTGTTGTACTTCTTCTATGGTAAGGCTGACGCCTCGCCAGAATCGGCCGCTTAGTTTAATAACGAAAACAACTGACTACGGACCACTGACTACGGACCACTGACTACGGACCACTGGACCTGCCTACCCGCACTCAACAAAGCATCGAATGTGTGATTACATTCCCTTGTAATCAGGCCCGCCGCCACCTTCCGGTGTCACCCAGTTGATAATCTGATAGGGATCCATGATGTCGCAGGTTTTGCAGTGCACACAGTTTGAAAAGTTGATCTGCAACTTGCGCCTCCCGTTCGCACCGTCCTCGACCATTTCATAGACCGCCGCCGGACAGAAACGCTGGCAGGGGTTGCCATACTCTTCCGTACATCGGGTCGAGCAGATGTTTGTGTCCAGCACGTGAAGGTGCGCGGGTTGGTCTTCATCATGACCGACGGCCGCGTGATAAACGTCTGTGAGCTTGTTGAAGGTGATCTTTCCGTCGAAGCGTAAGCCGTCATAGCGCTGCTCGATTTTGTCGTCGCGATAGCCATAGGCAGACAGCTTTTTCATCACCTCATGGCCCGGCTCAGCACTGGCGCGATCGAAGATCCCCCACGCCCGACCGCCTGTCACAAACTGCAAGCCGGCGTTCACCATACCGAGCCAACGACCATGCTTGAATGCCGCGTGAAAGTTTCTTACTTTGCGCAGCTCGGGAATGATCCAACTCTCATTTACGAGTTGTTCGTAACGCTGCAGTTGTTGCGCGGAGTAGTTCTCAGCAAGCAGCGCTTCGAAGATCGCCTGGGCCGCCAGCATGCCACTCTTAATGGCCGAGTGAATTCCCTTGAGCCTCTGTGAATTCAGAAAGCTTGCACAATCGCCGGCGAGCAAAACACCGTCGGCATAAATCTGCGGCATCGCGAAATAGCCACCGGCGGCGACGGTCTTCGCGCCGTAGCGAATCATCTTTCCGCCAGCAAGCAGCCGCGAGAGATAGGGATGCGATTTGAACTTCTGAAACTCGGCATGTGGATCGAGTAAGGGATCCTGATAATCCAGGCCCGTCACATAACCAAGGTTGAGAATGCGGTTCTGCATTCCATAGATCCAGCCACCGCCGTAGGTTTGCGAGTCGGAGGGAAAACCCAATGTGTGCGTTACTCGTCCGGCAGGATAACGATCGTCTGGAAGTTCCCAGAGTTCCTTCACGCCGATGCTGTAGACCTGCGGCTCGCGACCCTCATTTAATCCAAGGCGCTCTGTCAATTGTTTCGTTAATGAGCCGCGTGGTCCCTCGCCCAGCACGGTGACCTTGGCCAGCAGATCCACGCCTGGTTCAAAGTTCGCTTTCGGCTTCCCTTCCTTGTCGATGCCTTTGTCGCCGGTGCGCACGCCGATCACGCGATCGTCTTCGTCGTAAAGCATATTCGCGCCGGGAAATTCGGGAAAAATGTTTACTCCGGCTTCCTCACATTTTTCACCAAGCCAGGCTGTCAGTCGATTTAGTGAGACGATGTAATAGCCGTGGTTTCTGAGCGGTGGCGGAGTGATGGGCGAACGGATCGCGCGCTTCTCGGTGAGGTACAGAAAGTAGTCTTCGTTCACAGGCGATTCAAGGGGCGCCCCTTGTTCGACAAAATCCGGGATAAGCTCTCGCAAAGCTTTTGGATCCATCACGGCGCCTGAGAGGATGTGGGCGCCAACGTAAGCGCCTTTTTCGATGACGCCGATCTCGATCTCACCGAGCGGCTTGCCCTCACGCTTTCCCTGCTGCACAGCTTCGTTGTGTTCCTTCACCAGTCGGGCGAGATGCAAAGCGCCGCTGAGATTTGCCGGGCCAGCGCCGACAAACACCACATCCATCTCGAGAGTTTCTCGTTCCATCAATTCACCTTTCGGCTGGGATAAAATGAATGGCCATTCATTTTTGCGGAGAGTATAGCATTGGAGGCGAAGAGCAAACAGCGAACAGCAGACAGCAAACAGCCAGAGAGTTCATCATGCGGAGCAGCCGGCGCAATCCAAAGCATTCCCCAGTTTCTTCAAGTTCCAACGCGCGCTGGTGTACACTGCGCTCGCTCGCCGTCTTTGCGCTATGCATCGCTTCTCGAAGTCTCGCATCATCATTCTCGCAGCCGTCATTCTGGCCGTGCTCTACGTGTTCGCCGCGGGCTTTGGCAAACACACCCTAAGCTGGACCAAACCTACGCCACCCGCAACTCCACGGCTGGACCGGCTGCCGCCGTTGATCCTCTGGGCTTGGGAGCGACCAGAGAACCTGGACTTTGTTGATTCATCAAAAGTTGCCGTCGCATTTCTTTCAAAAACGATTTTCCTACGGGCAGACCGTGTAGTAGTTCGACCACGTTTGCAACCGCTGACCCTCGCTGATAAGGCAACAGTTATTGCCGTCGCCAGGATCGAATCCGAAGCAAACGAGCGACCACAGTTGTCTGCGACTCAGATCAGCGAAGCTGCCCGCGAGATTGCCGAACTTTCGCGATTGCCTCGAGTTGTCGGTGTCCAGGTCGATTTTGACGCGAAGGTTAGTGAGCGAGATTTCTATCGCCAGCTGCTTATCGATTTGCGCAAACAGTTGCCTGACTCGACCGCACTCACGATCACGGCACTCGCCTCGTGGTGCCAGGGCGACAACTGGTTGGAAGGTTTACCGATCGACGAAGCAGTGCCCATGCTCTTTCGCATGGGCGTCGATCGCCGGCAAATCCTCTCACAACTCACTTCCGAAAGGCCGTTCAAATCGAAGAAATGCCAGTCGAGCATCGGCGTCTCGCTCGATGAGCCCATTGATGGACTGCCGGCAGCACGTCGCGTTTACGTCTTCAATCCTAATAGCTGGTCACCCGAGTCGGTAGCAACTCAATTGAGGAACAATAAGAAATGAGCAGCAGGCCCCTTAGATCATTTAGCGCGCTGGCGATGTCGGCCGCCATCCTGTTGAGTGCCCCGCTTGCCCTCGCGTGCGGTCCTTTCACGCTTTCAGCTGTCTTCACTTTCACCGTCCATCCAGAGTATCCATTGGAGCACTTCGCCCGCGGAGACATCGGTGTCGTGCAGCCATCCTACGCACGCTCGTATCTGGTCGTTGCGTATCGTCATCTCGCCGGGATCAGTCTCAATGAAGAAGAGCAGAAGGCGGTGGTTGAATTGTGGCGAGATCGTTTGGATCTCCGTTGGTCGGAAGAGGATGCCAGGCAAATCTGGTTGCAGGCACGAGCAAAGGTGCTGGGCGTAGGCGAGCCACCGCAGATTGAAAGTTATCGCCGCCGTAAAGAACCAAACGAATACGACTCGTTCCTCAACTGCCAAAACGATGCTTTCAAGAACGCTGCCGTGACGCTCGAAGACCGAATGTCGAAATTGAGTCCTGATAACTCGCTTATCAAAGACTGGGTCAGCGCTCAGGACCTGGTCTTCGCCAACTGCGGCGAAGGCAGCCACATTCCGGCAGCTGCTCCGGCAGGCGCGGATCCCTTGATAAAGCGCGACCGCGATTATCAGATCGCGGCTGCTAATTTTTACGCCACCAACTTCGCGGAGGCGCGCTCCGGCTTCGCGGCCATTGCTCGCGACCGGAATTCTCCCTGGCAGCAAACCGCGTTCTATCTAATTGCGCGAACTTTCGTGCGCGAAGCCAGCCTGGGCGCGCCTGACAAAAAGCAGGAAACACTTGCGGCAGCAGAGAAACAACTGAATGCGATTCTCAGCGATGCCAGGCTGCAAAAATCGCATCACGACGCTCGCAGGCTTATGAGTCTTGTCCGCTTGAGATTGCATCCGGACGAGCGCACACGTGAGCTTGGCCAACTGTTGCTGACGAAAAATCAGAACGCGGCCATAAAGCAGTACCTTTGGGATTACACAGCTCTGCTCGATCAATTCGTGCTGGTTCCCGATGTTGATGAGGAGCGAGACGTGCCGGCGGAACTTCGGCGTGATGACCTGACCGACTGGATCGGGACCTTTCAATCCAAGAAGCCCGACGCTACCGAGCACGCGGTAATGAAATGGCAATCGACTGCTTCCCTGCCATGGTTAATCGCGGCGCTCGCCAAGGTAAGCGCGACGCATTCGCAAACGACTCAACTTCTAACCGCTGCGTCCAACTTGAGTCCGGACTCGCCTGCCTTCGCAACCGTTGCTTTTCACACGGCACGGTTGGCACTAGAGGCGGGCCGCGCTGATGCTGCGAGAGCAAACCTGGATGAGCTGCTTACAAAGCACCGCGAACAGTTCAATGCTTCGGGTCTGAACCTCATGCTCGGTCAGCGCATGATGGTGGCGAAAGATGTCGATGAGTTTCTCAAGTACGCGCAACGCGTTCCGGCCGCACTCAGTTGGGACGACGATGGCCGGGAGATTCCGGCTGACGAAGCGGAAACTTCCGCGGAAACTAAAAGTGTCAAGGGCAAAGAGTTGTTTGACGTGGATGCGGCCCGACTGCTGAACAAGAAGTTTCCACTTGCTGTTTGGGGACGAGCGGCCGAGAGCAAAATGCTACCAGCACATTTGCGAAATGATTTGGCCCAGGCTGCTTTCCTGCGCGCGGTTCTACTCGGCGACTTTAAGACTGCCGATGCATTGGTGCCGACGATGAAAACTTTGATGCCGGCGCTTGCAGGATATCTCGATAAGTATTTGGCGGTGACTCAACCGGACGCGAAACGGTTCGCTGCGATCTACATGTGGTTGAAGTTTCCCGGGATGGAACCTGTGGTCGATGCGGGTCTTGGGCGGCAAACGCTCGCACTAAACGAGCAGGACTCCTATCGTGATAACTGGTGGTGCAGTGCTGCCTTTCCAGATACCCCAAACACCAATGCCACGAGCACCACCACCGCACCAGCGAAAGTAGAAATGATTCCGACTTTTCTTAGCGACGTTCAGCGGCTCGCCGGAGAGAAAGATTTTGCCATGCTCAGCTCGTTAGGTGCGGCGCCAAACTATTTGTCGCGCGAGGTAATTCAATGGGCGACGAAGAGTGGGGCAGATCCGCGAGTTCCGGAAGCACTGCATCTCGCCGTGAAATCAACCCGGTACGGCTGTACCGACAAGCAAACCGCACGCTGGTCCAAGGCTGCGTTTGATTTGCTACACCGTCGTTACCCACGAAGTTCCTGGGCAAAGCAGACGCCATACTGGTTTAAGGATTAAGCGGCACTCAGCACGGCAGGCCAGAGTGCCCACGCAGGATTGTAGCTGCAACACTCCGTGGGCGCCCCTCGCTTGTGAAGAGTAGCGGCTTTCATAGGAGCAGCCAGGTGACGAAAAAGGGGCGGCCACGGCCTGCCGCCCCTACAACTATTTCCGAGTTGATCGTTTCAGAGTTCGCCAAACGCTGCGTGGTACTTGATCGTGCCTGCGGCTCCGTTGAAGTATCCAGTCCTAAGCTCAAGAGCCATGAACACTTCCTCCGGCACGTCATACTCAGAGACCAGTGCAAAGCGAGACGAGGGTAAGAATCCAAAACGCGGATAGAACTCCGGATGCCCTAACACGACGACCCCACCCACCGACAACTCCTTACATCTTTCGAGACCGGCTTTGACCAAAGCCGAACCAATCCCTTTTCGTTGCTCCCCATTAGATTCAGATTGGGGTGACCAGCTAATGAAACGGGCGTAAACAGAATGTGCCCGACGATCGCTTCAGCTTCGTCGGCAACCAACGAAATGAAAGGTTTGGCCTGCAGACGCAAAACATCAACCAGGTCCGCCTCGGCTGCAGTTGGGAAGGCCGCGACGTTCAGGCTATGCACCGCCGGCCAGTCTGTCGTTTTTTCATCCCCGATGAGCACGTGAGTATCTAACTTGCAGGAAGGGGAGATTCGAACACTTGTTTGCGCTAATTCCTGGTGGGTGCCCACCACGAACCGTCTGCATAGACAATCCGTACGATAACTACACTCTCAAGATACTGACCGGCTATCTGCCTGTCAGCCTTCGTAGCATCGACGACTTCTGCAGGTGGAATCGATGATTGCTCAACTAACTTCTTGCTCTTGCCGGTTGAGATCGTCGCTTTACTTGAGAAGCGATGGCTTCCCACCTCACGCTTTGTATCCGGATCTACGAGAACGTACAACCAATCGATGGTGCGAATTTGCTTTCCAGTATTACTGATTGTCACTTCGTACAAGTAGTGGAAGCCAGAGTTCGCCATCGGTCTCCTTGCCACACTACGCTCCTCGGCCGTCACAGTCCTCTGATTGCCGGTGTTCCGTGGGGCTGGAGGAAGACGACCTTCGCTCGGCACTCTCGTAGCGTTAGCTCTGGCAATTTGTTTCTGGTGATAAACCCATTCTCTTTGCTCATCATTGGCTCGAAAGGGATCGTCATTAACCCGAATGAGATCACCATCTGGGATTGGGCGTAGTTGTGCACTCCACTTGTGCTGAACCACTCTTACGTCAGGCGGCCCTGAGTTGACAGCTGAAGTTTGCGCGGAAATGGTGATAGCTGAAACGACCAGCAGAAGTAAGAGAGGTATTTGTTTCATGTTTCTCCTCCTCTGGGAAACGGACATTTCGCGCTTAGCAGTGCCGAGGGTAAGAGACAGCCAACTGCGCGGTCGGTGCCTGTTCGGTTTGGGAGAGGTGGGCTATGCTAACACACCCATCGCTTCAAACCAGCACTTTCTCAACCGAGAGACGTTCCCTTTTGCTGAGGGCCTCACAATAGTTTTCCTTACCACTTTCACGAACCTTCAACGTCGCTGCTAGAATGACTTCATTCCTAACGACAAGAAGCACGGGAGATCAGAATGGCAACGCACGAGTATACAAACCGCCTTATCAACGAAACCAGTCCTTATCTTTTGCAGCACGCGCATAACCCCGTGGACTGGTACGCATGGGGAGAAGAAGCATTTGAAAAGGCAAGAAATGAAAACAAGCCAGTGCTCTTGAGCATCGGCTACTCCGCTTGTCACTGGTGTCACGTGATGGAACACGAATCGTTTGAGAACGAAGCCATCGCCAGGCTGATGAACGAAAATTTTGTCAATATCAAAGTTGATCGCGAAGAGCGCCCCGATCTCGACCAGATTTATATGAACGCCGTGCAGATGATGACGCATCACGGTGGCTGGCCCATGACCGTTTTCCTGACTCCCGACGGTGTGCCTTACTACGGCGGCACGTATTTTCCACCCGAAGATCGCTACAACATGCCCGGGTTCCCGCGCGTACTGGAAAGCGTTGCCGCTGCCTATCGAGAGAAGCCGGACGACATTGCGGAAACAGGTCAATCGATTCTCAAAGAGTTGCGGCGTTTGAGCATGGCCGCTGAATCGAAAGATGTGCTGTCGACTGATCTGCTCGACGCTGCTTACTCAGGAATGATCCGAAACTACGATTCGAACAACGGTGGTTTCGGGAGTGCGCCAAAGTTTCCTCCAGCGATGACGCTCGAGTTTCTGTTGCGCACCTTTCACCGAACCGGTAACCAGGAGGCACTCGACATAACGCGTGTCACCGCAGGGAAGATGGCGGAAGGCGGAATTTACGATCAGCTCGGCGGCGGCTTTCACCGCTACGCAACTGACGCGAAATGGCTGGTTCCTCATTTCGTGAAGTTGCTCTACGACAACGCGCTCCTTTCGCGGTTTTATCTACACTGCTACCAGATCACCGGCGACGAGTTCGCGCGCCAGGTCGTCGCAGGCGTGCTTGATTATGTCGTGCGCGAGATGACGGATGCCGCCGGTGGCTTTTACTCCACGCAGGATGCAGATTCTGAGGGTCACGAAGGAAAGTTTTTCGTTTGGAGCCTCGCTGAACTAAAGCAGGTACTCGGCGCGACGGATGCGGCTCTGTTTGCGGCCTACTACAACGTCACCGAGTCAGGAAACTTCGAAGGCGAGAATATTCTCAACGTGACCCGCTCTCTCGATGAGGTTGCCGCGGCAAACGACATCGAGCCGGGTCAACTGTTAGAGGTTCTTGAACGCAGCAGAAGTAAACTCTTCAATGTGCGCGAACTGAGAATAAAACCTGCTCGTGATGAAAAGATCCTGACTTCGTGGAATGGCCTGATGCTTTCCAGTTTCGCGGAAGCCGCAGCCGTGCTCGAACGAACGGACTATGCCGAGGTCGCCAGGCACAACGCGGCGTTTGTCTTAGAGAACCTGCGTCGCGATGGCTTGCTGCTTCGCACTTACAAAGACGGCCGGGCGAAACTGAATGCGTATCTTGAAGACTACGCGTTCCTGGCCGACGGCCTATTGATGCTGTTTGAGACGACCGGCGAGCTCCGTTGGCTGGAGGAAGCCCTGACTCTCGCGAAAAAGATGATTGACGAGTTCTGGGATGAAGCCGAGGGTGGATTCTTCTTTACTGGCAAGAGTCATGAAAACTTGATCGTCCGCAACAAGGACTATTTTGATAACGCGACGCCGTCTGGAAACTCAGTAGCCGCCGATGTCCTGTTGCGTCTGGGGCTGATCACAGACAATGAAGACTTTAAGCGCCGTGCGATCACCGTGCTACGATTAGTAGCCGATACCGCGCGGCGATACCCTTCGGGCTTCGGCCGTGCGCTGAGCGCGTTGGATTTCCATCTGGGCCAGTCAAAGGAAATTGCGATTATCGGCAACCGTGGAGCGTCCGACACCCAGGAGTTAACGCGCGAGATCTGGTCGCGTTACTTACCCAACAAGGTGGTAGTCCTAAGCGCGCCCAACGATACAGCCGCACAGGCTTTAACACCGCTGCTGCGCGATAGGCTCTTAGTGGATGATCGTGCCACGGCCTATGTTTGTGAGGACTACACGTGCCTGGCGCCGGTCACCGCGTTGGAAGAACTGAGAAAAGCACTCGACACCTGAGCGCGTCCCTAAGCTGAGGGGAGCCTTGGTAGTGCGCAGGCATGTCAGCGCTTTGGTATGAACTTCGATTGCATATCGAATATGCGACACCAAAGCGCCGCCAAGCCGCCGCACTCCAAAGGCACCGCATCTTCGGCGCCTCACCCCTCTCGTGAAACACTTGTTGACTCCAACCATATGCCAAAGTTATAGTTACCCGTGCTAAACGCGGTTGGCCAATTGCCAACCGAGCAGCGCCCGCAGTTTTCACTTTCCGGTCCAGAAGTTCCAACTCTTCAACCTCAGCTTCGTGGTCAGCCCTCTGCGACCAAAATCCACAGGAGCAATCCATTAAATGAACCAAGGGAAATGGAAGAGCAATGCCGTTCTGCTCGCCTTGTCCGCGGTCAGCGTGCTAGTGCTGTTCGCCGCTCTGGTTTCGACTCTCAGCCTGCCCGTCTTAAGCAAAGCCGGTCTGTTACCGTGGGTTGTGCTGGTTGTCCTGACGCTCGCGGTAAGTCGATTCAGCATTTCAGTCACCAGCTCGGATGGTAGTAGCCAAAGTAAGAAGTCCGTTGCCGACGCCTTTGTATTTCTTGCGGTGATCCTCTACGCGGTTCCGCCGGCAGACACGGCCGGCCCAGCGACGTTGCTCGCAGGTATTGTCGGTTTCGTTTCCACCCACGGACTATCGAATCGCCGGCAATCCCTACTGACCACCACTATCGCCATCGTCTCAACGTTTATTTCGGCGTCTTGTTACGGGTTCCTCGCCGACATTTTTGCCAGGAGCGCCGAGTTGGGCTTGCAACCAAGCCTGCCAATCAACGTAGTTCTTATTCCGATATGCGCCCTCGCAGTGTTGCAGTATTCGCTTAGCACGCTGGCGACAGCTGCATTCATCAGCCTCGAGGCGGGCAAACGAGGCAAACTCCCATCCAAAGAAAGCGTTGTTTGGACGCTAACTACACAGGTCGCGGGCGCGGCGTCGGCAGTTCTCTTCTACTCCGCGATTCACGGCACCGGCATTCCTTATGTTCTGCTCGGCCTGCTGATCACCGGTTTGGTCCACATGCTTTACCGCTTCAACGAGCGGCGACTTGAAGATGTGCGCCGCGCCGAGGCTGACCAGCGCAAACATATTGAAGAGATGGCGACGATTCACATGAACACGATTGAGTCGCTCGCAATTGCCATCGATGCGAAGGACCAGACCACGCACGGGCACGTGCGCCGCACGCAAATCTACGCGTGCGAGATGGGCCGCTTACTCGTCGTCAGTCCCCCGGAAGTACAGGCTTTGTTTGCGGGCGCTTTGCTGCACGACATTGGCAAGCTGGCGGTACCGGAATACATCCTCAACAAGCCAGGCAAGCTTACCGAAGCCGAGTTTGCGAAGATGAAGATTCATCCGACCGTTGGAGGTGACATTCTTCGCCGCGTGGCTTTTCCTTACCCGGTTGAGGACATCGTTCGTTACCACCATGAAAAATGGGACGGCACCGGTTACCCGAAAGGCCTCAAAGGCGATGCGATTCCGCTGGTCGCGCGGATAATCTCGGTAGTGGATTTCTATGATGCGACACGTTGCGATCGACCTTATCGAAAGGGAATGAAGCGCGAAGAGTCGCTTTCGCTCTTGCGCAACATGGCGGGCACCGCCTTCGATCCGCGAGTAGTAGAAAAATTTGTCGAGCACGTTGAAGCTTTCGACGACCTGATCAATTCTGAAGACATCCAGGAACAGGTTGCGTCCGGAAGCGGGGCTGTCGATTACCTCACCGATACAAAACCTGACGCCGGTCTGGCATCGAATACGATGGGAACGCCTGACGATGAATCGGCAGGATTCCGATCAATTACCGAAGCCCAACGCGAAGTCTTTGCGCTTCATGAGATCGCGCAGACCATCGGCTCTTCGTTGAATCTGAACGATACGGTCGGCCTGGTTTCAAGCAAGCTGCGCGCGATCGTTCCCTTCGATACCTGCATCATTTTTGTTGTTGACGAAAAATCCGGAAAAGCCACAGCTATGCACGTGGCCGGAGAGGAAATTGAAGCCTTCTCAAAACGGCGAATGAATGTTGGCGACGGCATCACCGGGTGGGTAGTCGCGAACGCTCGCACGATGTGCAACGCGTCTCCGGAGCTCGATTTAGTCGGTGTACCCGAAGATATCGCCCAGCAGTACAAGGGAGTTCTGGTCGCACCACTATTGCGGGAGGACGGAGCATTTGGAGCCATCACCCTCTATTCAAAGACGCGTCCTTCTTACAGTACTGAGCACGTGCGTTTGCTTGAATCGGTTTGCCAACACGCGTCCAGCGCATTGAACAACGCACTCACGTTCGAGAAGACAAAGGAAAGTGCGCTGGTTGATCCGCTGACCGAACTGCCCAACGCCCGCGGCTTCTACATGATGCTCGAGCAAAGAATCGCTGAAGGCCAACGCATGGGCCGTGAGTCGCTGGCCCTGATCAGCATGGATCTTGATGATTTCAAAGAGATCAACGATCAGTATGGGCATACGATTGGTGACCGCGTGCTGGCGAGTGTTGCCGGAGTAATCCGCAAAGAGCTGCGACAGATGGATATTCTCACCCGATATGCGGGTGACGAGTTCGTCGCCATTATGCCGATGGCATCGATTGACGTCGCGGGCAACGTGGCGGAACGAATTCGTAACGCAGTTGAATCGCAGCGCTTCACGGTGCGCACGGGAAAGACGGTTGGGGTTGGAGTGAGCATGGGCGTAGCGTGCTTCCCCGATCACGGCGAAACCACCGAAGAACTGCTGACTGAAGCCGGGAAGAACATGCAGAGTGACAAGCACCGGCGAAAGAGTGTGCTTACGTTGACGAACGCACCGGTGAGTGCGAGGGAGACGCTCGGGTAAGGTCTCAAAGTCTCAGGGCTCAGGTCTCAAGTCTCAAGTCTCAATCTCAAGTTTCAA
The DNA here is from genome assembly GCA_041744295.1 of Pyrinomonadaceae bacterium. Lineage (GTDB taxonomy): Bacteria > Acidobacteriota > Blastocatellia > Pyrinomonadales > Pyrinomonadaceae > PSRF01. Next base: position 33,709 of record JBGTLE010000078.1, read on the forward strand.
ATTTCAGGGCTCAGGTCT
>JBGTLE010000079.1:0-9942 GCA_041744295.1 Pyrinomonadaceae bacterium
GGACCATTGATGAAGCGACGGCGCGGTGTGCCCCCGCGAACTTCCTCAGCATCGTTGACCGGCACGTGACAATCGTTCGCATGTGGCAGAAGGCCTAACGCCTCTCCCAACATCTCTTGCCTCATCCGCTCATCAACCAAACCCTCAAAGACATCAAAGCCACCGCGCGCCATCAATTTTGATTCAAGAATCTGGGAGGGAATGATGGAAGGTTCGCGACGATTTGTCGTGCGAATTCTCCCTTCAGGCATACTTGATCTCCTGATGAGAAAGTTTGGAAACTAGATCGACGAAATCTCAGTAGTCGTTTGGCCCAAAAGTTGGCGGCGGGATCAGCGTTGCGGCGACTACATACTGGGCGAGTTCCGGTGGCAGCTTGTTCACCGGCAAGTCATACCCCAACTCTTCTCCTCCGGATCCGGTAACGTTGATCGCACCGCTCTTGTCGCGAGTAATTTTGGCTTTGAATGCCTTTTCGAAAGTACTCTTAGGCGCGGTGATGGTCAGACTCACCCCAGCCGGAGTCCCAACTTCGAAGCCTGCTTGAGCAAAAGCGCGTTGGGCTGCCCCCGCGGTCTCAGCCGAGGGCTGATACTGAGCAATATTCTCCGAAGTTATTGGCGTCTCAGTGTTGAAAATCTGGCCGCTTGCGGACCGCAGTACAACTTCCCCTGAGAGCGTCTCGTCTTTTTGGCGTGGCATGGTGAAATTATACTCCCCTAAATTCGAGACCGCAGTGGCAGCGCGTTGGGCGACCCGGTCAAGCGTGTAACACCTTAAGCTCAGCACGCAGATAACTGCTGGCAGGTCTGGGAACCATTCCCACGTTTACGTTTGGTTTGTTGCGCTCAGCTTTGATGGCTGGTGTTCGAATTGCCAGACTCAAATAGTTAGAGCCGTCGGTAACCATCAGACGGTTGTTAACGAGCGACTCAAGAAATCCGTAAACTAGCTCGTCGGCGAATTCAACTTCGGGAAAGGCAGCTCGCAGATGTCGCACGATGTTTGGCCCCGACTGCAACTCATCGCAGACCTCATACGCAGCTTGTTCCAAACCTGAGAGCCCCAATTCTGGCACGGTCGCACCAGGTCGGGTATCGCGAAGCAGCAACGTTCCATCGTGGCGAGTGGTCGCGTTAAGCGTTCCCGGAGCAGGATTCGCTTTCCAGTCGTTTATGAAAGCAATCACATCCGCTGCAATACCAGTAGGATCGCACTCTTCGCCGTAATCAAAATCAAAGTAGTACGAAATGCGACCCACTACTTCCTGATCGAAGGGATAGAGATAACCATAAGACTTCATCGGTCGCACGTTGTGCAAACCAAACTCAGCTGGCGCGTTGTGATAAGGACTAAAGCGATCGAGCCGAATCGGGCCCGTGGCACACGGTGCTCGCAGGAAACGAATCGCCGGCAGCAGTTCAAGCGTGCGGCGGTAATCATCGACGGTCTCGCCCGGAAAGCCATAAAGAATGTTCCATTCAACGATAACGTCGTATTCCTGGGCCCACTTCAAGAGTTGAATATTTCTGAGCGCGGTCGTTCCCTTGCGCATGAGTTTGAGCACATGGTCGCTCAGGCTTTCGATACCGGGCTGGATACGGTTCACGCCTGCTTCACTTAACAGTCTTACTTGAGCTCGCGAAAGGTTTGATTTCACTTCATAGAAGATCTGCAGTGAGCGTTCGGCACGCGCCAGCGCCGGCAGCATGTCGTTGAAGTACTTCATGTCCAGAATGTTGTCGACGACTTCTACGTTCGTGAACTGCCAGCGATCCACGAGTTGCTCCAGCTCATCAAGCGCACGTCGCGGACTCTTGCTGCGGAACGCCATCGTTCCACCATTGAGACCGCAGAAAGTGCAGTGGGATTTCGCGCCCCACCAACAACCCCGCGAAGTTTCGAACAGCAGTGTCGGTGAGATGGGCGCGGCGACTGTGCACTGTTGCAAGTCTCGGAAGTAGTCGCTGAAGTCGGGAACCGGGAGCGAGTCCATCTCGCGAATCATCTCCGCGGCGCCGGTGGAGATGGATTTCTTTTTGCGATCGCGGTAGACAATCCCGGGAATCGCAGCAAGCTTCGTCCTCGCGCTCTCGTTAGACAGCAAGCTTCCCACCAGCGCGGGAAAACTTTCCTCAGCCTCGCCTGAACAAACGTAATCGATGAATGGAAACTGACGGTGTAGCTCGAGCCCCATCTCACCTTCCCAGTTTGCGCCTCCGAACACGAGTGAGATACCTGGATAAAGCCTCTTAAGTTGTTTGGCCAGGGCCAGTGAAGCGATGTTCTGTTCAAAGGTGGAGGTGAAGCCGATGAGGGAGTAATCACCCCACGGGATGGCATCGAGGCAGTGGTTCAAGAAGTACGGCACCCGCGACCGGATATTGAGGACGCGAGCGATCTCAACCTCGGAAAGATGCCAGGTCTCACGAAGAATTTCTCGCACATAGTTCTCGTCTGATTCAGGGCGCTCGCCGTACAAAGCTTGTGTGAAAGACCAGTCACCCGCGAAGGCTGTATACGGAACCTGGTAACACAGCCACTGATAATCGTCATGCCCGATGAACTCTGCAAAGTTGAATCCCAGATATCTGACGTCACATTTGTAGCCCGCCCCGGTGAGTCGAGCTTTGAGCAGACTTAGCCCAAGCGAGGGGCGATCAAGCGCACCCAACGGCATACTGACAAGCAGAACCTTCTTCATTGAGCAACCCCTTAGGTGAAAGAATAGCCGGTTGAGATCGGGTGACGCCGCAACAACTACTTGCAGCGGCGTCACCCATTCGTGGTCGGGTTTACTCGACGTCGAATTCCGAGTTGATGATTAGTTCACTCAACGTCGAAACGTCGTCAGCCGAGAGGGCAGATGCGCCGCCACTGCCAGTCCCGCTGCCGGTCCCACTTCCCGTTGACTCGGTGCCGCCAGTGCCTTCACTCGCAGGCCCGACTGGACCGGGATTCACGACCGGAGCGATTGGCCGGGGTGGCTGAACCGGTTGAATCGGTCCCGGCTGGATTGGCTGCACTGGCTGGATCGGCAAAACCGGACGCACAGGTTGCACCGGCTGTACCGGTTGAATTGGTCCAGTGATGGGTTGGATGGGGGGACGGATTGGCGTAGGTGTGATCGGCGTTGGGCCGATAGGCGTTGGGCCTATGGGTGTCGGCCCAATTGGTGTTGGACCAATGGGAACTGTGATCGGAATCGGCGGGGGCGGAATGACTGGTATCGTGATTGGCACTATAGGACCCAGGCACCTGACCTTGGCAACCATGACCGCTTTGTGCGCGTCGACCAATCCGGTGCCGGTTGCCAGATCCGGCCCGGGCTTGGCCGCGTGACCAGTTGGGAGACCGGTGCCCGCTACGAGGTTGCAGTTTCCGATTGTGACGTCGCGAGCCGTCTGCATCATGATCTCGCGAACCTCCCTTGGTGTAAGCCTTGGACAAGCTTGCTTGACGAGCGCTGCGACGCCGGCCAACTGTGGGGCCGCTGCCGAGGTGCCGCTGAATGCACCCCATCCGTCACTATTGCTTGTTTCGTCTCCATTCGGATGGGTGCCGCCGGCGTTCCCGACATCAATCTGATCGCCGGGCTCCAGCGGGAGCATCAGGTAGGCGGCTTTCGGCCTCATACCGACGAGTCCCGAAAGGTCAGGACAGTTTCGTCCGGCGTAGACGCGACTGGCGAAGCCGCTCGAATAGTTGGAAGCCTCGAGCGTTTCGTCCGGTCGCATGAAAACACCGCCGGCGGAAATCACGTCGGGATGTTGACCCGGGAAACCGGCGTGACCGTTGCCTGCCGAGAAGATAACGATGATCCCAGCGGCAACCGCAGCGGCGACCGCAGCGGCAAGCACCTGGTCGGCGGCGCTCAGCGGGCCATTGGTAGAGCTGCCCCAACTGCAAGTGATGATGTCCGGCCTTAAACCGACTGCCGCATTGAACGCGCCGGTCGAGTTCACAAAACTCATCTTCACCGGCATGAAGTCCACGTCAGGAGCATTCGCGAAGATGTTGGCGGACTCGCCGGTGCCGTGACCGCTTTCATCGCGTAATGGAAAACTGGCAGCAGGGCCAAGCACCACTGGCGCCGCGCGGTAGCCGCGTCCGACGAAGTAGGGATGTTTGAACCAACCGCTATCGCACATGGCAACCTTAATCCCCTTGCCGGTTATTCCAGACCGATGTGCTTTGTCGGCGTTGCAAGCGAGCGATACATCGCCGGGCAGGCGCAGATGCCAATAGGACTTGAGAGGCGCATACATCGACGCAGCCATATAGTAACGAGGTTCTTCGAGCGCAATGCCCTCGATCGAATCTTCGAACTTCGTGCCCTGTGTTTGAATCAGGCCCGGCAGACTCGTATCAGGAGTTTCGAGGAATTGGGCCACATCCTTCTTGGCGCCTTCCTTAATTACGGCTCTGTCTACGACGACAATGTCGGTCTGAAAGGCTTTGCGAAACAGCGCCGGCGTCCCGGAGATGTTGATGGTCAGTGGGGAGATCTGCAGAATTTCAAAACCGGCTTCCTGCAAGCGCGCGACTGCTGCGTTGACGACCTCGCCCTCTGAGAAGAAGTTGCCGATGGTTTCAGATCTGATCTGGCCTTGTGCTTCGAACATCGAGACACCGCTTACTGAACGCGGTGAGACGTTGGCGAAGATTTTTGATGGTAGAGGATCCGAGCTGGTTGAACTTTTCTTGGTTGCACTTTTCTTCGAGCCCCTCGCTTTGGAGGCGGATGCTTTAGATTTTCTGGTGGTCATCTGAAATTTCTCCGTGTGGTTGGGTGATATTTGACGCGAGGACACATTGGAGCAAGGTGAGAAGGGTGTAGGTTCGAAAGAAGAACGAACGCGCCGGGCTAGCTTCGGGAATGGGGGGTTCAGATGCTAGGCGAAGTGGCGAAAGGTACGCAAGTGTCGGAAGGTGCGACGTACCTGTTCTCGTTTTGGCGCTACAGCATTTCCCGTGAAAAGTTAAAGACTAGCTTCCACAAAGCTATCAACTTGAATGAGAAACCTCGTGGAAATATTTCAGGACGCTGATATACGCTCACTCCGCGACCGTGTCAACAAAAGTTAGCACCAGATTCAGCCCCGGATTCGAGCCAGTCAAGCGCGCCCGCAAACGCAGCGAAATCATGAGCTTTCTTCGCTAGCTCCCAACTACAAAAAATTTGGCATTAACCCAAACTTTCGGATCTGACGGGATCGCTTTTCCGAGCTCGCTGTGAGTGCTAGAGTGCGGCCGCATTCTGACCTCACAGGAGTTTTAAAGATGAATTCGAACGCCTCACGTTCGCTGATCGTTTTCAGCCTCGTCACACTTCTGCAACTTTCCTTCTCGTGCAGCACCAGCGCCCAGGACCTGGACAACGTTACCATCAGCGGTCGCGTTACGGATCAGCTTGGCGCCGTCGTGCCTAGCGCGGAGATCACCGCGACGCTTACCAACTCGCCAAACAAGCGCTCAATTAAGACGGACTCGGAAGGCCGATATCGTTTATTGCAACTGCCCATCGGTATCTATGCCGTCGCAGTCGCGGCGGAAGGTTTTGCGAAACAGCAAAAGCAGAATCTCGAACTGGTCTCGGGCCGGCACGCGCAGCTCGATTTCGAATTACAGCCAGCGAGCGTGGTTGTCGATCCGGTGACGATTGTCGCTGCTGATCCTGGCGCGATCGATACGACGAGAACAGTCGTGGGTGGAACGATTGGAGTGCGCGAGATCGAGACGCTGCCGACACACTCACGCTCGCCTTTGGATTTGATCTTCACCTTACCTGGTGTGACCGAGGAGCCGCTGTCAACGCGTGAGCTCGCAGAGGATCGTGCCGCAAACCACGCGTCCACTCCTGAAGAGGCTGGCATCTTCGCGCTCTCCGGCAGCACTGCTTACTCAAACAACTTAACTGTTGATGGCATGGACAACAACGACGATCGATCCGCGCGCGAGCGCTTTCAACCGTCGTTGGAAGCAGTGGCTGAGGTGCAGATCGTTACCAATCAGTTCTCTGCGGAGTATGGACGTGCTTCCGGCGGTCGCATCAACATAAGAACCCGAGGTGGCTCAAAAGACTTTCACGGCCGTGCGTATTTTTTCTTTCGCGACGAGGCGTTGAATGCGAACACATTTCGCAACAACTCATTGGCTTTGAAAAGGCTCGCGCTGCAGGAACACAATCCCGGTTTCACGTTGAGCGGTCCGCTAGTCCTGCCGCGTTATGCTGGAAGCAAGACATTCTTTTTCACGTCGTATGAACTTGATAAGTTATTGGATCACGCCTTGATCGATACGTTGGTGCCGGTCGAGGTGAACAGCACCTTCAAACTGCCGTCGCCGACAAGCCTCGCAACGCGACGAATCGAGGATGCCAGTTCGCCGGCCCTTAACGCGGAAGTTGCTCCGTTTTTATCCTTGCTAGCAACGCCCTCCAGGAACCACAAATTTACTACTCGCCTGGATCACCAGTTCAGCGAAACCCACAATGGCACCGTGCTTATTCAGTTAGGAAGACTCAATAACCTACGACAGTTTGGCGGCGGTAACCGTCTTGCGGAATCACTGCAGGCGCAATCACGCCACTCAGACTCGATCTCTTATTCAGACAGTCAAGTTTGGTCATCGTCGCTGGTCAATCAAACTCGTATTCACATCTCGCGACTCAAACCTGCTGTAAAGGCGCGCACCGAGCCAGGACCTGTCGTGCTGATTGCGATTAACGACCCGCTGATTGCCGGAGATCCGGGCAGGCGGTCGGGAACACTTGTCGCTGGTAGTTCCACCGCCGGCGCAAGTGACCGAAGCGAAACTCGTCTGCAGCTTCAAGACACTCTTACGGTCAGCGCCGGGGACCACGCTTTGAAGCTTGGCGTCGATTTACAGAAGATCAGATCGACCTTCATCGATCTATCAGACGCGACCGGCACATTCAGCTTTGCGAGTGCCGGTGATTTCCTGGTAGATCGTCCCAACCGGTATCGCCACAGTTTTCTGACCGAGTCGACGCAGCGAAATAACTACTTTGGGTTCTTTTTTCACGATGAGTGGCGACCGCGTTCGAACCTGACGATCAGTCTTGGTCTGCGTTATGAGCGAGAGAGCATCCTTGCAGACGAAAACAACTTTGGCCCACGCGTTTCATTCGCCTGGGATCCGTTCAATTCCGGAAAGACGGTAATACGGGCGGGTGGGGGTATTTTCTACAACCGGGTTCTGTTGCGCACGATCGACGATTTCACGCTGGGCCAGCAACAGCTCTTCATTGACACAAATGCTCTGCGCGATCCGGCAACAAGCCGCTTGCTAAGTGCGGATGAACGCCGGGCATTCATTGCGGCGAACCTGCGATTTCCCGCCACCCTCGCGCCTGACTCTCCGTTGGTGAAACAGTTTGGCGTCCACAACACGGCCTTCTCAAGAAGGCTCGATCCGGAGTTGCGTATTCCCGAGAGCTACCAGGCAAGCCTCGGTTTTGAAAGGAACCTCGGCGGCGGCTTCAGCTTCGAAACCAGCTATAGCTTCAATCGAGGAATTCATCTGTGGCGCGAATTCAACGCGAACGCCCCAAGGTTGCCAGCCGGTTATCGCGATTTCGTCGAGTATTTGAGCTCACGCGACTTCCCGAACTTTCGCAGTAGCACTCTGGGATTAAGGCCGCTCTACAATGCCGCCGGTGCAGGTGAGTTGGTGCGATTCGTTCTTACCCCCATCGATAACAATCCAAACACCATTGGACGAATGACCGAGTTCGGCGTGCCGATCTCGCTGATCAACTTAAACAGTTTTACTTCCGCGACGGCGGTGGACGTCGCGCTTGCGGCACTGAACAACTTACGACCAGATCCCGGAAGAGCAGAGGTCGAGCAATTGATCTCTGCGGGAAACAGTTTCTATCACGGTCTCACGTTGGAGTTGCGTCGACGCTTCGTTCAAACGGATAGCGGGTTGAGGTTTTCGTTTCGCAGCGGCTATACGTGGTCACGGTTAATTGATGATGGCGTCGTCAATACGTCGGATGCCCTTGTAGCCGGAGACTTTTATGCGGAGCGCGCGCGCAGCCTGCTCGATCGGAGGCATCGATTTGTTTTTGCCGGTACGTTTGAGTTGCCTTCCTGGATGGGACGATTGAGTGTCGCACCGATTTGGCGTTTGGCCTCAGGCGCTCCATTCAATATCTCGTTGGGCGGAGTTGATCGAAATTTGGACGACGTCGGAAACGACCGGCCAACTTACAACGGTGATCTGCGTTTGCTGCGTTGGCGCGCACCCGGTCAACCGTTGGCTGCTGACGTCCTCGGCTTTTTCGAGTTACCAACAATCGGGAGAACTGGAACCCTCAAACGCAATGCCGGACGTGGGCCAGGAATCTTTTCGCTCGATCTAAACGTAACTCGCCAGTTTCAGTTAACTGAGCGTGTGCGCGTTCGCCCGGCCCTCGAGTTCGATAACGTCTTGAACAAAACGGTATTCAGTTTTGGAAGTGAGTTTATTAACTTCAACGCCCTATCTCCGACAGCGACCCCGGAGCAGCGTCAGGCATTCGCGAATTCGTTTCTAGTCGCGACGCGCACAATGCGGCACCGGCAGATTCGTCTCGGAATACGGATCGACTTTTAGGTTCGATACAGGAGGATTGATAGAACTCGCGGGCTTGCTAATCAGGAGGCTGGGAAGAGGAGTGCGTTAGAACGCGGGGGCCTCGGGGTTAGTTATGACTGTGAGTCCGGCGAACATCTTTTGAGTGTGAGTGGCGGCCGTTATCCCCGGCACTCTGCGACTCATTACGATTTCGCTTTTGGTCCTTCTCCTGGACATCCGCGCGCTCGCATCGCGCGCGGGATTTCTCAATTCTTCGTTTCATCCAGCTGGTCATCTTTACGTGGGTCCTTGTCTGTTGCCCATCGATGGGCGACTTATTTCAGCAGCGACTAAAGCCCTCTACGAGTAATGACGTAATTCCGATCAATATTTCCTCGTCAGTTCGCCGCTATTTCGAGAGCTTAATTCGCAGCTTGCGTGCCAAGCCGCCAATAACCCATCCGGGCTCGTGGTGATTTCCCAATTTCCAGCTCGTCCCGAGATCCGTGAACTCTGGCCGCCCACCACAAGGACGTGAAATACCGAGGTTTTTGCGCCGATCCCACGAACTTCCTCCGCCGCAGACCCGGAGCAGTAGTAACCAGGCACAAAGTCATGAAAGAGGCTGGTATGGGCTTGTCCAGCCGCAGCACTTCGCTGACATACGATATCGTAAGCGCGAATCCGAAATCCGCAAGAAGTGCTAAACTCCGGAGCCAATCTCAGAGACCCTGGAAAGCCCAGAAATATGGTTAACCCAACTTCCGAGCCAGACCACATCAACGAAGCAGATTCCGCGTTGCTTGATGCCGAGCTGTTCGTGAAATACAAAGCGCCGGAACGGGCCATCAAACGACTGCGCACTGCGCTCGAACGCAATCCACGCTCGATTCAAATACGCGAACGGTTGCGAGAAGTCGCGGCCGCTCACAAGCATCCGGAAGAAGCGGCCCGCCAATGTCTGGCCCTCGCCAGTCTCTATATCGAACGAGAGGATTTTGATGGTGCTTATGACCGTCTGCTTGAAGCCAAACAGCTCGACGCGCGCATCAACATCGCGAGTGGGCTGGAAGCGATTCGGCGCGCGCGGCGGCCCGACCTGCGGCCACAGTCGACTGGCCCAGAACCACAAGTGCAGCGATCCGCAACGCTGGCCGGCGACCTCGCAACTATTAGTGTCTTTGACGTGGTGCAGGTGATTGAGAATTCAAAACTCACGGGCCGGATGACCTTGAGTGGCGAGGCGCAAAGCGGCGTTGTGTTTTTCAATCAGGGACGAATTGTTAACGCCGAATCCGCCGGGTCGAAAGGTGAGGAAGGCTTTCGTCACATCGTCGAGATCACGAACGGCACTTT
>JBGTLE010000080.1:0-6391 GCA_041744295.1 Pyrinomonadaceae bacterium
AAGGTAGAAGCTGCGAATCGCATCAGCTACTTGCTCACCGCGAAAGATTGCCTCCTGCTCCTGTTCACGTTGTACTTGTTGCCTAATGCTGGGAGCAGCAGCGAGGGCAAAGAGAGCGAGCACCGTCATCACGGCCAGTAACGCGACCAGAGTGTAACCTTCATCTTGTTGAGCTTTTGCCACGCGCTGAGGCAATAGTGTGGTCGGCGGCGAAACCGACTGCGTACCGCATATCTTGTGGTGTGTTCTACAGTGGCTCATCGTCTTCGGCCTCAACTTTTGGAGTAGGACGCTGCAGTGGGCCATACGTCTTCTCACCGTCACCAGTGAGAGTGAGCGCATGTGGGATCTTTAAGTTGGTGTCAACGAAGACGACTTCCTTTTCCGAGATACTGGTTACTCTAAATCTCCCGCCGAGCACATCACCACGCTGCGCATTTATGATCTCTCGATTGCTACGGTCTTGCAAAATCGCAGTGTCAACATGCCGCTGCGTTCCGATAATTCCAATGTAAGTAAAGTTCGGTGTGGGAGGCTGAGCCACGCTGAGTGAAAGCGTGTTCGAGTACAAACTCCCATCAGGAGATCGCAAGACGACCTGACGCTGACCGGCAACCGCGATGACGGATGCCGGAACGGAAACCGAAAGCTGTTGCGGACCCGCAAACCGAGCCGGCAGATCTCGTCCATCGATGCTGACACGCAGCTGGGGGGTAAACTTGTCTCCGGTAATCTCCAGCGTGAAATCCCCAGTCCCGGCATAGACGTTGGAAGGCGACAAAGATGCGAAAAGCACAGGCGGGGTTGGAGTCGGGGTGGGAGTGCTAACTTCCACGACCGGCGGCGCTGGTTGGGGTCGCTCGTAATAGGCAAAAATGTTGCGTTTTGCCTCGGTCAGCGGAGGCGATGTCCAACCCAAGCTCACAGGTTGCAGCTGATTCCCGAGATCATTTTTGATGTCTACAGGACTCTGTTGCGCAGGTTGACTGGCCACAGCGGCGGATCGGGGAGATGGGGTTGGCGACGCTGAACTGCGTGGTTTGGGACTGCTGGAACCAAAGCCGAAGAACGTCCAATAGAGAAACACCAGTGCGACGACACCGAGAGCGACTGCGACAATCAGCTTCTTCTGCTCCCCAGGTTTAGTGATATCAACTCTTTCCATAACTCAATTGCCGGTTGCTTGTGCCGCTGTGGGAGTCTCGCCGTTCGCTCGTTGAAAATAGGTCGCCATGTCCAGCCTCAAGCTGATTAAGGAAGCACGTTGGCTAACTTCCGCACCGCTACCTGTTTCGGTCGCGCGCTCAAGCTCCACACCGTTGACGATGAGAAACAATTTGCTGGATTCAATATCACGAACGAAGCGACGCAAGTTTGGATACTGACCTTCTACTGTCAGGCTGATTGCAATCCCAGGATAAACACTCTGCCACTTTGCGCTGGCTCCTTTGTTTGCCGCAGTTTTTGAACCAGCGGGTTCCAGTACCGTATAGGTGGGACCTGAAGTGTTTCGCAATCCGTTCTTACGAATCAACTCGTTAAGTTCGTCATAGAGGTCCATTCGACCCTGGATGCGCTCCAAGAGCCCGCTCGATTCGAAATGTTCAAGGCTCTCAGTAATATTTTTAACTGTTGCTTCCGTGGTCTCACCCTCGCGAACAACTTCTCGAGAACTACTCAATAATGTCTTGAGCCGCGCCTGTTCTGTTTTTGCTGCGGCCAGATTCGATCTCGCCGGCACCAGAAAATAAACGTAGCTGATAATCACAAGAATCAGTACCAGCGCACTTCCTGCCAGTGCGATTATTTCCGCGGAGCCAAATAGTCCTGAGTATCTTGAGGTTCGAATTCGATCGAGCCTCACATTAATTCGCTTTCTGCGGTTACCGGGTTGCTGACTCATTTCCTGGCCCCCTCGGCGGCAATCTGTCCGCTCCCGATGCGAGCGAGGCTCTCAGCCGGTGTTTCAGCGACAGGCACGCCGGCTCGAGGTTGATAGATCACCGAAAGCTCATACTCAGTACCAGTCTCGCCGCGACCTTTTTGAAGATTTTGAGCGCGCAGATTTGCCTGAAACACACCGCCGCGATCCATGTCAGCGATCATATCCGTAACTGTCTTTGATGACTTTGCCACGACAGTGAGATCCAATTCTGCCACTGTCCGCGCGCTCCGCGCTGCGACGTCACGAACGCTGATCCTAGTGACCCTCACCTCGCCTGGTAAGGCAGCCTCCAGATCTACGAACAAGCGCGACCATGAGAACTTCTTGCGATCAACTAACTCGTGGGCAGCACGAAGTGCTTGAAACTGTTGCGGTGTTAATGATTGCTTGACGCTATTTGCTTTCTGCTCGAGACCTTCTTCCTCTCTACGTAGATTGCGGATGTCCACCTGGATTACGACAGTCTGTGCATTCGCCCGGCCCGACGCACGGATCACGAAAACAAGAGCGACAAGCGACCCGAGAAGGATGATCGAGGTCACAACCCAAGGTAAGGCGCGGTTGGTGAAAGGCTTATCAGCTAGGTTTAGTTTGTTTATCACGATGGAACAACAGGAAAATTCGAGTCGAATGAAGCATACACGCGTCGATCAAGTGAGCGCAACCGCACGTTCTGTGACTTGTGGATCGCGCGTTGGATTACACGCGGCCGCCGTCGGTTTGTTTCCGAAAAACTCCTTACAGAGTGCTCGCCCTCAATATTCCCTTATTACCTCCTTCGTTGTGCCCTTTCCGGATACGAACCTCCGCAACAACTGCGCGCAACCAGCGGCGAATCGACCAGACCTCGCGTGATGCAGCCTTGTGACACTCACAGCCATCCTCTTATAATCGACACAGTCGGATGTAGATTCTCAGGGATGCCAGGTAATTGATAAAGGAGAGATCGTTGCTACAGGATGTCGCAGTTGCATGTTTGGGAGGTCATGAACCGCTTTCTGTTGAGAGGGTTAGCGTGGCAGATCTGCCAACGGCGTGGGGGGATTTCAAGATCGCCGGCTATCGCTCGTTGAGCAGTGATGAAGAGTTCGTCGTATTGTTTAAAGGCGAGATGCAGAGGGACACGCCCACGTTAGTACGAATTCACTCGCAATGCCTCACGGGCGATGTGTTTGGCTCCACGAAATGTGACTGCGGGCCCCAGCTGCATCGAACGATGGAGATGATTCAGCAAGAAGGCCGCGGCGCGATCGTCTATCAGCAGCAGGAAGGCCGCGGGATTGGAATCATTAATAAGATCAGAGCATACGCGCTACAGGATGCCGGAGCCGATACTGTCGAAGCGAATGAACAGCTCGGACTCGCGGTAGATTTGCGTGAGTACAAGCAGTGCGCGGAAATTCTGTTTGATCTCGGTCTTTGCCAGGTGAAAGTGATCTCGAACAATCCTTTGAAGCTTCGCGCCCTCGAGGGAGCCGGCTTGAACATTGTCGCGCGCGTTTCCATTGAAGTCGAATCCACCGCGCGAGCCGCTCATTACATGAAGACCAAGAAAGAAAAGCTCGGACATTTGCTCGATTTGAATATCAGATAGCGAGGGTCGAAGCTTTCATAGCAAAGGCCACAGGCAACCGTGCCTGGGGCCTTTCTTAATTGAATTCACTGTCACAGCTTTGCTTTTAGCTCGTTGATGCTGGTGCGGATACGCTCGGCGTCGGGTGCCTTTGGCACGAGTTTTAGGTAAGTCTCGAGTTCTTCTATTGCACGCTGGTAATTCCGTTGTCCCCAATAGATTCCTCCGAGGTACTTGTGAACTGGCGCTACCTCGGCAACGTTAGAGGCAACACTTAGCAGCAGTTCCTTCTCTGCGTCTTCGAGCTTTTGTTGACTCATCAGGGCCAGCCCAAGATACATGTGTGGTATTGGTGCTGCAGGGTTGGCCTTAACGGCCACCAATAGATGCTCCTCAGCTTGAGGAAACTTCTTTTGCTGCAACAGGGCTATGCCATAGTTGAGCCTGGTGTGAAAATCCGTGGGAGTTAGCTTCATAGCCGCCTCCAGGGCCTCGGCGGCCTTTGCCGGATCGCCCAACTTTAGATACTGCACCCCCATTTCCGTCAGGGCCGGTCCAAATCGCGGGTAGATACCTATCGCCTTATTCAAGTTCTCGACCGCTTTTCTTGCGTCGCCTTTTTGCGAGGCTGCTAATCCTTTCTTGTAAAGCTCCAGTGCATCTCCGGGGACAGATGCAAATGCAGGGTTCAGCGACATCTTAGGCTTCATAAAAATGTCGAGCCTGAGAATTCTGCCGTTAGGACTGTCCTCACGTGCAATCGAAGGATGCTCAATCGCGTTTTCGTAGGCTGCGCCACCTTCCACCGTTAACTTGTAGTTTCCATTCTCGATACTTGTGAAGGTAAAAACGCCGTCTCGATCGGTTGAGGCAAGAAGACTACCCGAGTTGGGACTCTCAAGCCGAATTCGAAGGCTCTGGTCTAAAGGCTTGCCGTGTTGGTCATAGACTTTCCCCTGGATCGTATGGATGCCGCCGGTGGTGCTCGCCAGGCCTCGAGAACTACCCACTCCTTGCGCATTCAAAGAAGCTGCAGCTATTAGCAAGATGGCAAAGCAGCAAAAAATTCCGGGGAATCGCGAACAAGCCGAGGGATGGACATAGATTGGACTTCCCATTTACGACACCTTCGAAAAGCTGCGAGCAAGCTTCGCAGCAGCTTAAGATTTAAGAGAATGATTGGGTAAGACTTCAAGATTTGCTGCGAAGATCTTTTATTGTGGCACGAATCTTTTCTGCGTTCGCCGCCTTGGGATCGAGCTGCAAATACTTTTCAAGCTCCTCAGCTGCGCGTTTAAAATCGCCAGCCTTCCAATAAATCCCACCTAGATAGTAATGCGACTGCGCCAACTTACCGCCAGCGAGGACGATCGATTTCCCTAACTCTTTCTCGGCTTCATCGTAACGTTTCAAACTCACCAAGGTGATGCCCAGGTACATATGGGCAGTGGATGCCGAGTCTGAAATCTTAATCGCGTGCCGCAACTCGGTTTCCGCGTCATGAAACTTCATCTGGTTTAGCAGAGCAATCCCATAATTCAGACGTGGTTGCAGTTGGTCGGGACTGAGGTTCACAGCTGAACGAAAAGCCTCTGTCGCTTTATCCAACTGCTTTAGAATCATGTATTGAACACCCAGCTCGTTTAAAGCCAATCCAAAACCGGGAAATATCGCCAAGGACTGCTTCAACTCCGCAATTGCCTTGTCCGTCTGCCCCTTGGCAGCAAACTCCATCGCTTCCAGGTAAAGAGCGGCAGCGGCCTTGGGGATTTCGGACAGCGCTGCGTTCAGCACGCCGGATTTGCCCTTTCCCGCTTCGACCTTTGGCTTTAGGTAAATCTGCACAGTGAAAGGCCGAGATAGCGGGAGAACCCCGACAGCCCTCCTGGTCGCTACTGAAGCTGTTTCAACGAACACGCTTTCCCTGGCGGTTTCGTAAAACTCACCCCCTTCGACTACAACTGTATAGGTCCCCGGGGTTAACGACTGGAAGCTGAAATTGCCATTCGAGTCGCACAAAACGGAAAGCTCACCATAACCCGAACTCTCCAGGCGGATCTTGAGTCGCAAGTCTGCGCGCTGGCCTGACGGAAAAACGACGCGGCCACGGATGACATGTCTGCCACCGGTTCCGCCGCTTTCTACACCGCTGCCCTGGGCGAGCGCGGTGGAGAGGGTCGAAAGCAGAAGACACGTGCCCAGCAAAACGCAATAGCAGCTGAGACTTCGCTCCGAGCTAGCTCGATCTAAATACATCACGATAACCTCATTGGATTGCATCTGCCGAGGCAAGAAATTGTCCAGCGATGATTAGGAAACCTGCTGGATACTACCCTAAACCAAAAGAGGAGGCGTAGTTCTTACGCCTCCTCTCTTCAAGCCCTCCCAGACTCCTGAGAGCGTGCTAGGAAACCAGTTGTTAGAACTGGAATTTCACGCCGAGGCGCAATGCGGACGGAAATTGGAAGATCGTTCCCGTGCCGTAGAAGGGATTCGCAACCGGCGTGATGCCGGGCGCTCCGCTATTAATAAACGCCGTCTCATCTTCGCGGATGGCGCGCTGATAATTAAGGACATTGAACCAGTCGAAAGTGAAACGCAACTGGCGATTCTCACCCATTTGGATTGGGAAGTACCCACCCAAATCGAGGTTGTAGGTCGTCGGTGTACGATTCCGGCCGGTCAGTGGGTTGATTGCTGTGCCGCGCGGTACGCAACTGAGGCCTGCGATGCAGAAACCTTCGTTGTCGCCGTAGAGCGGATGCGGAACCAGAGCGTTGAAAGGGATGCCCGACTGTGCGCGGAATGAAGCGCTCGTCAGAAGCTTGAATGGCCAGCGATAACTGCCGTCAAACTTAAACTGATGCGGCCGA
>JBGTLE010000081.1:0-21331 GCA_041744295.1 Pyrinomonadaceae bacterium
TGGCGTACAAAAAGTTGATAGACACGTTGGGAATGACCCAAGAAGTTTTGGCCACACGGGTGGGCAGGGATAGATCCTATATTACAAATTACCTTAGACTTCTTCGTCTACCGGATGAACTGCAGACGATGGTCCAGGAGGGAAAGCTTTCGACCGGTCATGCGCGGACAATTTTGGGGCTTGATAGTGCTGATCAGCAAAAGCAGTTGGCGCAAAGAGTCATCAGTCAGCGGCTTTCGGTCCGTGAAACGGAGCGATTAGCGAAGAAGTTGGTGGAACGAGGTGAAATTGTAAAGCCGAAGAAGTCTTTGAACTACGACACGAATATCCAAGCCGCTGAGAATAAACTAAGGCGTAGATTTGGGACGAAGGTCCGCATAGTGCAACATGCGGAGAGCCTGCGTGGAAAGATCGAAATAGAATTTTTTGATAATCAGGAACTCAATCGCCTCTATGACGCGCTTATGCAACCTGCTCATCCGTGACGGTCCCCCGAGACGTAGTACAATGTGCATCTGGAGATTAGAGTTACAGGCTTGGCGATTCAGGCGTAATAGCTGTAAACGGTTGCAGAGACCTCGCTTGACCCTTTTTCGAGGTGCGTGCTAGAGTCTCACGCTTTTCACATAGTTTGTCATCAGTGATCGCAGGGGGCAAAAGCTCTCCTCTTTATATGATTTTCTTTCTGGCCTTAGCCGAGACTTCCATCCAGCTCGTTCCTGACGGGACCCTGATAGTTCACGTGTTGCTGATCTTGATCATGGTAGCTGTCTTGAACGCCACTCTGTTCAAGCCCATCAACAAGATTTTGGCTGAACGCGAAGCGACTACCACAGGGCGATTTAGTGAGGCCAGGCAAACCATTGCGATGGTCAATCAGAAGGCGCAGCAGTATGAGGCGCAGTTGCGGGAGGCCCGATCCGAGGGTTACAGCATGATGGAGCAGCAGCGACTGCAGAGTCTTCGTGAGCGCGATGAGCAGATCTCGCGGTTGCGGGCCGAAATTAAGGGCCTGCTGACAGCTGAGAAAGCGCAGCTTGCTCAAGAGGCGTTGCGTGTGCGACAAGACCTCGAGAGAGAAGCCCGGGTTTTAGGCGCCCAGATCGCAACACAGATTATGGGGCGCCAAGTCTCTGCAAACTGATAGAGATTGAGAATGTACCTTTCTGTCTTACTCATGGCCTTTGAAGGCGAAAGCTCGTGGCTGGACTATCCCGGCTTTGAACTCTGGAAGTTCTTTAACCTGGCTCTGTTTATTGCCGGTGTCTTTATCCTCCACAGGGTTTTCGGACGACCGATCAGCGAGGCTCTGCGAGCACGGCGCGAGTCCATCAAGGCTGAACTCATTCGCGCGCGTCAGGAAAGAGATGAGGCTCTCAAGCAGCTGGCCGAGGTCGAAGCACGCCTCAGTAATTTAGACTCCGAGGTCGAGGCAATACGACAACGTTCAAAGAGTGAGGCCGAAGCTGAGCGCGAGCGAATCAAGCAAGCTACCGAAGTAGAGCTGGCGAAACTTCGCGAGTCAGCACGCCGAGAGATTGAAGGTGCAGGAAAAGCTGCCATCACCGAGCTCCGCCAATTCGCGTCGCGACAGAGCGTGCAGCTCGCTGAGGAACTGATTCGCCGAGAGATTAGACCTGAAGATGAGGAACGGCTGATCCGACTTAGAGTTGAGGGATTGGGAGGACGCACGAATTGAGTTCGCAGGCCGTTGCTCGACGATACGCTATCGCCTTAGCAGACGTTGTTCTTCCCCGGGGCGAAGCTAACGAAGTTAGGGATGAATTGATTTACTGGGAGTCGCTGATCCAATCCAGCCCCCTGCTACAGGAAGTAATTCAGAACCCAACCATTCCTTATGAGCAGAAGCAGAAGGCTCTCAAGGAGCTGATTGCTCGCACGAAAGTTCGCCCCACGACCGCCAACTTTCTCCAGGTACTTTTAAGAAACCAAAGACTGTCGAATCTCCCGGAGATCAATCGCAGATTTGCGCTGTTGCTCGATGAACGGGCTGGCATCGTGGGCGCGCAGGTAACGTCCGCGCGTCCCGTGTCAGAAACAATTAAGTCTGCTATTGAGCAACAGCTTCAGCTACTGACTGGCAGGAGAGTCCGAATCACCTTCGACACCGATGAAGAGTTGATAGGCGGCATCGTTACGAAAATCGGATCGACCGTTTATGACGGCTCAATCAAGAACCAGCTCGAAGAACTCGGAAAACGCTTGGCAGGTTAGCGGCTCGCCAAAGGGAATTTTATGGAACAGATCAAAGCAAACGAAATTAACGAGATCATTCGGAAGCAGATCGAGAACTTCGAAACCGGTGTTACCGTTACCGAGATCGGCACGGTAATAAAGGTCGGCGATGGCATTGCCGAGATTCACGGCCTGGAGAAGGTAATGGCGGGCGAGCTGCTGGATTTTCCTCATGCGGTTAGTGGACTGGCGCTGAACCTCGAAGAAGAGAAGGTGGGCGCCGTTCTCTTTGGGGAGTTTCAGAAAATTAAAGAGGGCGATGTCGTCAAGCGGACGGGACGCATCATGCAGGTGCCGGTTGGTGATGCACTGATCGGTAGGGTTGTAGACGCTCTGGGTAACGGTATTGACGATCGTGGTCCTATCGCTACTGATACCTTCTATGCAATCGAGCGCATTGCGCCGGGCGTTGTCGATCGGCAGCCTGTGAAAGAGCCTCTTCAGACCGGGCTGAAGGCTATCGACTCGATGGTGCCGATTGGTCGCGGACAGCGGGAGCTAATCATTGGCGATCGCCAGACAGGCAAAACCGCAGTTGCGGTCGACACGATCATCAATCAAAAAGGGAAAGACGTAATTTGTATCTACGTGGCGATCGGGCAAAAGGCCTCGACGGTTGCCCAGGTCGTGAAGACTCTGCAGGATTTCGGCGCGATGGATTACACGATCGTCGTCAAGGCCACCGCTTCAGATCCCGCCGCGATGCAGTTTCTGGCGCCGTATTCCGGCGCGGCGATGGGCGAATACTTCCGCGATAACGGACGTCACGCGTTGACCATTTACGACGATCTTTCCAAGCAGGCCGCGGCTTATCGTGAGATTTCATTGTTGCTGCGACGACCTCCGGGTCGTGAGGCGTATCCCGGTGACGTTTTCTATCTTCACTCACGCCTGCTTGAGCGCGCCGCGAAACTTTCTGATCTGAAAGGTGGTGGCTCGCTGACCAGCTTGCCCATCATTGAAACTCAGGCAGGCGACATTTCGGCCTACATTCCGACGAATGTGATCTCGATCACCGACGGCCAGATTTTCCTTGAAGCAGACTTATTCAATAGCGGTATTCGTCCCGCCATCAACGTCGGCAACAGTGTTTCGCGCGTCGGCGGTTCCGCACAGGTCAAAGCGATGAGGCAGGTAGCGGGAACGTTGCGCATCGAATTGGCCCAGTTTAGAGAACTGCAGGCATTCGCGCAGTTCGGCTCAGACCTCGACAAGGCAACCCAAGCACAGCTCGCGCGCGGACAACGTCTGGTTGAAATTCTGAAGCAGCCGCAGTATCAGCCAATGGATGTTGAGAATCAGGTGTTGGTCATCTGGGCGGCCAGTAACGGTTACACGGATGATGTTTCGGTCGAGCAAGTTCGAACGTTTGAAGCTGAGCTGCTTCGCTTCGTCGAAAACTCGCATCCTGGTCTATTGCAAAGCATTAGAGAGAAGAAGACTTTGACCGAAGAGATCACTGCCGATCTCAATCAGGTTCTGACGGACTTCAAATACATGTGGGACGAAAGGACCAGCGCTGCCGGCGCCGCGTCTGTGTCTCCGTCGACTGACGGCCAAGCTAAGGGAGCGGATGCATAACAGGTCTGATTACGATCGCAAATGCCGAATCTCCTAGACATTCGTCGCCGATTAAAATCGGTTAAGAATACGCAGCAGATCACTAAGGCCATGAAGATGGTGTCTGCGGCAAAGCTGAAGCGTGCCCAGGAGCGTGTTGTGACCGCGCGTCCGTTTGCCACGAAGATGATGGAAGTTTTGGGTGAGTTGGCGAGCCGGACTGACGAGAGTTTTCGACACCCACTCCTGGATCCGCGCGGCGATGAGCGTTACTTACTGGTCGTCGTTACTGCCGATAAAGGGCTATGCGGCGCCTTCAACACCAATCTGATTAAGGCTGCCCAATCGTTCATCCGCGAGAATCCCGGCAAGCAAATCGAAATTCTAGCCGTTGGACGGAAGGGAAGAGATTCCTTCCGGCGCACCGGAGCAACCATTGCCGGCGAATACATCGGAATAACCGGCAAAGGACGCGTTGAATATTCCGAAGCTCTGGAGATCGCGAACGATGTGATCAAGCGTTTCATTAACGATGAAAAACTTGATAAGGCGTTTGTGATCTACAACGAGTTCAAGTCGGTGCTACAACAACGTGTCATCGTCGAGCAACTCCTTCCCGTCTCAAAAGCCAAAACTACCGAATCATCTGCAGCAGCCCAGCCCGTTAGTCTCGTCGACTACATTTATGAACAACCGCCGGCAGAGATCTTTAGCCGCCTTCTGCCACGTCTTATCGAGACGCAGATTTTCCGTGCTTTGCTCGAATCGGTGGCCTCCGAGCAGGGTGCGAGAATGACGGCGATGGATTCAGCTTCCAAGAATGCGCGCGAGCTCATTGATTCACTCACGCTGAACATGAACCGCGTTCGTCAGGCAGCAATCACTAACGAGATCATCGAAGTCGTTTCGGGTGCTGCGGCGCTTTAACTCGCGGTGCGTCACAGCAATATATTTAGAGCGTTCTCGTTACTTCAGAAAGACTCCTAAAAAATGAGCACCACTCGCGTGGCTAAGCAGGGGCGATATAGTCGATCGCTTCGCAGCAGAATCACGCGCTATGGTCCACTGCTGCTGTGGATGGGCTTCATCTCGTTCGCTTCCACGGGCGAGTTCTCCGCTGAAAACACTTCTCGCTTCATTCGGCCGCTAGTGCTCTGGTTGGCGCCTGGGACCAGCGCAGAAACCATGGCGTTGATCCATCTGTGTGTCCGCAAGACCGCACATTTCGTCGAGTATGCTGTCCTTGCCTTCTTAGCCGCACGGGCGTTCGTCAGTTCATCATCAGCCAGTTTGCGAGGGCATTGGGTCGGTTGGGCTTTGCTCCTCGTTGTTGGTTACGCGTTGTTGGATGAATACCTTCAGAGCTTCATTCCGACGCGCACCGGATCCATCTACGACAGCCTGATCGATATCGCCGGTGGCCTGACAGCGTTAGTGCTTTATTCGCGCTGCTGCAAAGTCGGATCTCCAGCTACAGTGCCCCGTAGCTAACCCGACCGAGGCAGATCATTTCTGGCTGTCTTGCCCGACTCGTTTTTGTGCAATATTCTAGTAGGAGAGGCAGTCAACTTTGATTGTGTCGACTATTGGCCCTTTAAGGAGAAAACGAAAATGGGAATCATGGACGCTATCCGCTCGCAGTTTATCGAGGTCATTGAGTGGCTCGACGACTCGCATAACACGCTGCTCTACCGTTTTCCCGTGCAAGGCCAGGAGATAAAGAACGGTGCGCGACTCACTGTCCGAGAGTCGCAAGCGGCAGTCTTTGTATTCCAGGGACAGATCGCCGACGTTTTCACTCCGGGTCTTTACACTATCGATGGCGGCAATACTCCGATTCTGTCGAAACTCGGAGCTTGGATGCACGGCTTCAACTCGCCATTCAAAGCGGAAGTCTACTTCGTCAACACGAAGCAGTTCACGGATCTCAAGTGGGGCACATCGAACCCGGTGATGATGCGTGATGCCGACTTCGGTATGGTGCGCTTGCGGGCTTTCGGGATTTATTCAATCAGGGCAGTCGATCCCAGCGCGCTGATACGAGAGATTGCCGGAACCAATGCGCACTTCGTAACTGAGGACATCGAAGGCCAACTCAAACGAACGCTGGTGAGCGGCCTCACCGATGCGCTTGGGGAGTCGAAGATTGCGGCGCTCGATCTCGCCTCAAATTACGATGAGTTGAGCAGATTCGTACGCACCAAGTTGAACGACGAATTCAAGTCTTTTGGTTTAGAACTCACGAAGTTCTTGATCGAAAACATTTCACTGCCGCCTGAAGTCGAAGCGGCAATGGATCGGCGCACTTCGATGGGCGTCATCGGAGATGCCGGGCGGTACGCTCAGTTTCAGGCTGCGGACGCCATGCGCGATGCGGCAAACAATCCATCAGGCGGCGCCGGAACTGGTGCGGGTCTGGGGGCTGGGTTTGCGATTGGAAATGCGATGGCAGGCGCGATGACCAATGCGATGAATCAGGGGCAAGGAAGTACGCCCACGGGAGCGAAGTGCCCCAAGTGTGGTGCCGCAAACTCGGCGGCCGTGAAGTTCTGCAACGACTGCGGCGCGAAAATGGAAGCAGGCACCGTTCCCTGCGTGAAGTGTGGTTCGCAACTCCAAGCTGGCGCTAAGTTCTGCATTGAATGCGGCGCAAAGCAGGAGAACGAACAGTGCGGAAATTGCAAAGCTGAGTTGAAGACTGGCGCTAAATTCTGTACTGAATGCGGAACTAAAGTAGCAGAGACCAATGAAGAGAAGGGCTGACAGTGGCTACCTTGAAATAATTTCCCGATCGCGTGAGGTTTAGATTGCAGGGGGCGTTCTTTCGGGGGCGCCCCCTCTTTTTCGGGACCGCGTGTTGCCACGCAACACAGGGCTAAGGAGGAACGCCCCTACAGCTTCCGCAGAGTCAGCGTGCGCGGAATGCCCTGAAGGTCTTTGTAGATATCGATCAACTTCCAGATTTTTTCATCAACAAGGCGGCTTACTCTAGCGCGCTGATCGAACCCAATCTCGAGCAGCAGGTGTCCACCTGTTTTCACGAACAGATGTCCCTCGGCGATGAGCCGCCCGATCACCGACAGCCCATCACCTCCCGGTGTGAGCGCGAACCTCGGCTCATGATCGCGAACCTCTCGTTGCAAACCCGACATTGCGGCTTCGGCCACATACGGTGGGTTAGAAACCACGAGATCAAATCGGGGGGCTATTTCAATCGCGTCGAAGCAATCCGAAAGTTTGAATTCGATTCGCTCGGCGACAGAGTGCTTTTGAGCATTCCCCTCAGCAACTTTTAGGGCCGCTCCCGAAATATCCAACGCCATCGCCCGCGCGCCAGTAACCTTGTGAAGCAGACTAATCGCGATACAGCCTGAGCCGGTCCCAACATCGCAAATCAGGGACGCCGGATCGGTCATCAATTCCAGCGCCGTCTCTACCAGTAGCTCCGTTTCTGGTCGTGGGATCAGAACGTGCGGCGAGACTTCAAAGTCCAGTCCAAAAAACTCCTGATGGCCGACGATGTACTGTAGGGGCTCGCCGCTCGCCCGCCGCTCGATTAACGCTCTAAAGCTGAGAAGCTCCTCTCCCGAGATAGGATCCTCTGCGTGAGTGATGATGAAAGTGCGATCGTTGTGAAGCACATGGGCCAACAGCAAGCCAGCATCGAGACGAGCATCGGGCACCCCGGCGCCGCGCAACATCCTCGCCGCTTCCAGAAGAACCTCCGCTATCGTTACTGTCACTTTTCCATCCGCTGCTGTCTCAGGTGGTGCTTACGCTGAGCGGCGAATATAATACGCGCTCAGTCGTTAAACTTTTAGGTTGGCAGTTCTGTTGTCCGGGGAGTGAAGTTTTTCGGAAGCGTCTGTTGATTCGAACTTTCTTTTAGGTACAACGGACGAGTCTCGTTCCTCCCGTGGCGACAGAGCCTCCGAATCGCAAGTTTCGGGGGTTCTGGCGTAATAGGACCAGGGAGCTCAACAGGGTTTTGCGATCTGAAAAGGAGCGTCAGTGGGTACACTCTATAAAAGCTTTCTCTTATTCGCTTTGAATTGGTTGGACGCACAGCTCACGATCCTTTGGGTGCGTATGAATGTAGCTACTGAGGGGAATGCGTTGATGGCGCGCCTGCTGAATCAGGGAGAAGCGCCATTCCTTGGAGTAAAAATTGCCATCGGGGCTTTTGCCGCTTATGTGCTCTATCGTTGCGCCCATCTACCTTTGGCGCGCCGCGGGATGAAAGTTGTCCTGGGCATCTACATCGCTCTGATGGTCGTTCATTTGATAACCGGATTCTCAGCGCTCGGCTGGCAAGCACCAGAGACCGTTCTGACCTATTTCGTCAGTCTCCCGCACGCAGTTCTCACCGCGATCTCCTAGAGTGTTAGTGAAGTAGTACTGAGACGCTATTCACTAATACCCACCCCCGTGCCACTTTCGCAGCTGGAAGCGGCATCCGAAGATATCCCGAAATACACTTGCAGAGTCCGCTCGGCTGGCTTAAATTTATTGGCCCGCACGCGATTGCCAGCGTCCGGTGGCTAGCAAGGGTCAAATGACAACCAACCTGGTTCGCGGGGGCATCTGACAAACTAGTAACTTTCGGAACTTACCTATTGATGAGAGAGAAATAAAGACATGTATAAACTAACAGCACGCCAAATCCTTTTAATCGCATTGGTGTCGGCATTTTTTGCGGCAATCACTGTCGCCGTTGTGGATCGCGTGTCGAACCGCGAACAACCCACCCAGGCAGCTTTTACTGAAGGCGAGTCGGCCGGAGTTACGAACCCCGCAAACGGCTCCGACGAACAGAACAACATCGAGATCTACCGCAAACTGTCACCGGGTGTGGTTAACGTTCATTCGACTTCCTACGCTCGAGACTATTTCGGATATGTTGAGCCACAGGAAGGGTCCGGTTCAGGGTCGATCCTCGATCAGGAAGGTAACATCCTGACTAACTATCACGTGATCGAAGGCGCAGAGAAAGTCTCTGTCAGCCTCGGCGGTCAAAAAAATTATGCCGCACGCGTAATCGGTGGCGATCCGGATACCGACCTTGCGGTGATTAGATTGATCGAAAAACCGAAAGAGCCGCTAACGATAGTCCCGCTGGGTGATTCCGAAAAGCTGGCGGTGGGCCAGAAGGTGCTGGCCATTGGCAATCCGTTCGGGTTGGACCGCACCCTCACGACCGGTGTCATAAGCGGTTTGCAGCGTCCCATTCGTGCTCGTAACGGACGGCCCATCGAAGGGGCGATTCAAACGGATGCTTCAATCAACCCCGGAAACTCAGGCGGCCCGTTGCTCGATTCACACGGCCGCATGATTGGAATTAACTCGCAAATTCTTTCGCCTTCGGGAGCCTCGGCAGGAGTCGGGTTTGCCGTACCCGTGAGCATCGCAAAGCGAATCGTGCCCCAGTTGATTCGCAGTGGGGTGGTGAACCGTCCCAAGCTTGGTATCACTACGCGAAACGTTGAGTCGCTTAAGAACCAGGTGCAGATGCCTGTCGAAGACGGCGTTTTGATCTGGCAGGTTGGGCAAGGAAGTGCTGCTGCTAATGCAGGGCTTCGCGGCTTAACCCAAACCGAAAACGGTGACGTCGAACTGGGCGACATCATAGTTTCAGTCGCCGGTGAGAAAGTAGCCAACTCTGACGACCTTTATCGAGCACTCGATAAACACCAGATTGGCCAGACGGTGACCGTCGAAATCTATCGAAATGGCCGGAGAATGTCGGTTCCGGTTCGGCTCCAGGAATCGCCGCCGGATCCGCGGCGTGGCAACATCCGCAGATCATAGTTCAGCCCAAACACGGATGCCGGTTCACTTTGAGTACAGAGTTTAGAGTTCAGCCTTTAGGCTGCGGATCTCGCTCTCCAAAACCACGCAAACTAAAGTTTGAACTCTGAACCTGTATTCAAAGTGAACCGGCATCTGCGTAAGCACGGGCAGATTGGCACACTGCAAAGAGTAACTGAAGCTCGTTCCCCCCGTGAATCAGACAAATCACTTCTTCAATCTCGGCTATGGCTGGCTCTGCAAACACTGCAGTGTCGCGGATGCTGAATCAAAACATCAGCACGACAAGCACAGTCATTCAGACGACGAGCACAAGGATGGCCGTCAAGGTCTCGCCCTTGCTCGCTGGACCGACGCGAGCCGACAGTCGCTTTCATGTCCGCGGTGTGGAATAGAAGAGATGGTTAGTAAGGCTTAGTTTCTTAGCCACAGATGAACGCGGATAACACCGATCTTTTGAATAGAAAACAGAGTAAACACCAGTTAGACCTCATAAACAATTCTTAAGGAAGTCCTGGTTCAGATCAGTGTCATCAGCGTTAATCCGGCGGCTAGATAATCTCCCGAGGTAAGCATTTATCTCGCCAGCAATTTTCTAAGTTGCGACATTCTTTCCTGCGGATCGCCAAAGCGATTGTCGTAGTCCTTTCTGCTGCGATTAATAACATCCTGGGCCTCGCCTCGATCGTAGACATCTGCTATTTCAACCCTTCTGGGAGCATCTCCCGGAAACTGCTTGTAGCTTAGAAAGTAATGCCTGAGCCGGTCGATCAGTCCGGCAGGACACTCAGCAATATTCTCGATGTGTCCGTAAGCGACGTCTAGTTCAAGCACGGCGATGATCTTGTCGTCGGCCTGCTTGCCATCGATCATTCGCAACCCGCCGATTGCTTTGGCCCGCAGAAAAAGATTTCCCTGTGCAAATGTCTTCTCCGTGAGCACGCAAATATCGAGCGGATCTCCGTCGCCCTCAATACCGCTGACGCCGGTGCGCTGAATACAGAGCTCGGCGACCGCGTCGCCGCAAAAAGTTTGCGGGATGAATCCGTAGGGCGTCGGACAAAGCGAGGAAAGCCGGTGCGGTCGATCCACGCGCAGGTGCCCGCTCGTTTTATCGAGTTCGTACTTCACAACATCAGTTGGCACTATTTCGACGTAAGTGTTCACTACGGCCGGTGCGTCCGGCCCTGGTGAGACGCCGTGCCAGGGGTGCGCCTGGAACATCAGTTCGTAAGATCCGGCGTTGGCGATATTTTGGTTAGTCGGCATGATCCCTCGCATTTCGGCTTAACTTTCGTGGAGTGCTAGAATCGTAACCTCGCAGTTGCCGGTTTTCAACGAACTTCAGCCACCTCGCAGATGAATATATGGCAGCGTCAGTTACCACAATTGAAAAGACCGAGTCGCGGGCGATTTCTCTTCGCTGGCTAATCAGCGCGCGCGACGATCTCGTTTGGTTTATCGGCTCGGTGCTGTCGAGTTATGCCTTACTCTTTCTTTACATCAAGGGAGTCATTCCGTTGGTGCCGATGGTGGCAGCCTGGGCCATCCTGATTGATGCGCCGCATGTCTTTGGGACCTTTTCACGCACCTATTTCGATCGCACTGAACGGCAAAACCGCGGCCGGTTGCTATGGGGTTCGCTCGTCTTCTTTGTAGTCGGGCCGTTAATGGTCTTGTTTGGAGTCGGCTTGATCTTCTTCTTCATTGCCGCGCTTTGGGCTTACTACCATCTGGTAAAGCAGCACTATGGCTTCATGGTTCTTTACAAGAAGAAGAATGGCGATCTCGCCCCGATCGACAACGCGCTGGATCGTCTGCTGCTTATCTTCGCCTTCAATTATCCCTTCGTGGCGTTTATTGCGCAGGACCCGGAAGCGATGAAGCGTGTTCCCGCGCCGTTACAAGCCGGCGTCAACACGATCGCGGCGATTTTGCTCGCGGGAACGATCGCCCTGGCAGTTGTGTGGCTGGGCCGGCAAGTGCAACGTGCCGTTATGGGCCAGCCGCTAAATGTTCCCAAGTATTTGTTGCTGGCTGCTGCGATTCCGATGCATTGGATCGTTCTGCTGACGCCGATGCCGCACAAGCCGATTGCGATCGTGGCGATCCTGACGATCTATCACAACCTGCAATATCACCGGCTGATCTGGTTTCATAATAAGAAGTACACCGCGACTTCCGACGCCAACCCTGCGCCGCGCGCAAAGTACGGAGCGGCAGAAGTTATCAGTCGCCGCCTCCTCTTCTACATCGCCTTTGGACTTATTTTTGGACTGATCTATCAGGGCCCGAGGCAAGTGCTGGGTTATGCGAGTTTGCAGCGGGGACCGGGCGAGCAATCACTTCTGATTCAACTGGGAATAGCTTTCCTGTGGGGCTACGCCTTCATTCACTACTACCTGGACTCTAAAATCTGGCGCGTGCGTCGCGATCCGTCGGTTGGAAAAGCACTCCAAATGTCCTGATGTGGTCGTGATTGGAACATCACGGGGAGGGCGGTCTAGCCCGGCTCGAACGATTGTGTCGGGAATTGATGTCGAGGATTATACTCCCGGGAGGCGTAGTGACCGTCAGAGCTAACCGCGAGAACCGAGGTGTTGTAAGGCTCACAAATCCAGGTCCGCCTTCCCAACAGTGAGACTGCGGGACTGCTTTCTGGTCTTGTGGAGTTCAAGCTTTCAAAGTCATAGCCGAACTCTTGCCTCTCTCAGCCCCCGGTTCCGCTGAGATCAGTCTTCCTGGTGTTCCTCACCGTTGTAGCGAAGCACGGTCGCCTCACCCTCAACGACGGTTTCAATGTGCACTGCGCGGCCCCACAAACTGTAAACGTGCTCGAGCGCCTTGCGCGCATAGCCGAGGTCGAGTTCGGTACCTTCGTAGCAATGCTTTAGGTAAAGTTCGCGATTCCCGTTGTAGTCTCCGTCCTCAACCTGAAGGTAAGGAAACCCAAAGTTGGTCATGTTTGCGACCAGCTGATCGCGGACTCGTTCCCATTTCTTGTCAGTGATTTTCCATTCCTCTTCGTCCACCAGCTCGTAAACAAAAAGATCGAGCTCTTCGCACAAAGCCTCCGTAAGGTTGTTGCGCAGGAAGGAGACATCATTCTCGATCTCGCGCACTTCGAAGATCTTGTTTCGCCCTTCGTCGTCTTTGCGTCCCAGTTTCCCTGGCTCTTCAGTGGCGGGACTGTCCCAACGGCGTTCAATGTCTTCGTAGATCTTGTACCCAAGGTAGTACGGATTGAGCTGCCCCTTTTGCGGCGACACGACACTGGAGTGAAGGTCCGCAAATTCGATGTGATCCTCATCGCCCAAATCAAGTTCGCGCATGATGCGAGCGTGCCAGAAGCTCGCCCAACCTTCATTCATGATCTTGGTTTGCATCTGCGGCACGAAGTACTCCATCTCCTCATGGACCATTGCGATGAGATCTCGCTGCCAGTCTTTCAATATGGGCGAGTGCCTCATTACGTAGAAAACCAGATCCTTCTCCGGTAACTGCTCTTTCGGCTGGCGCTCCTCTGCAGCCTCCCTGGCGTCTTCTGATTGGCGCTCGGCTTCGCTGAGGGTCTTGCCGCCATCGAGGTTCCAAAGATCGTCATATCTGCCTTCGTGCGGTCTTATTTCCGCTCGGCGGCGATGCTCTTCCAAAGAGATGCTGGTCTTGATAAAGAAGTTTGGGTTGATGTGTTCTTCAATCGCCAGGACTGCGTCCAGAAATTTCTCAACCGCCTTCCGCCCGTGCTTGAACTCATACTCCATGATCCGTCGCGAGTGAGTAGAAACGCTTTCAACCATCCGTCGATTTGTCTTCGAGAAATAAACGTTGTTCTTAAAGAAGTCGACGTGGCCCAGCACGTGCGCGATCACCATCTTGTTTTGGACCGGACTATTGGTTTCGAGCAGAAAGCCATATGCGGGATTGGTATTGATTACCACTTCGTAGATCTTTGAAAGGCCGAAGTCGTACATCGTCTTCATGCGGTGATAGGCCTTGCCAAAGGTCCAGTGAGAGTAACGACCGGGAAGCGCGTAGGAGCCAACCTCATACATCACCGCGGCGGGAACCAACTCAAAGTTAGTGGGAAACGGATCCAAGCCGAACCGTTGAGCAATCTCCCAGATCTGCTCAACCGACTTTTCCAGGTTCTTGATTTCGCGATCTTCCATAAGTTAAAAAAGGTGCTGAGTACTGAGTGCTGAGTTCCGTTTCTTTTAATCACAACTCGATGGTTCCCGATTAAGGGAACTCAGTACTCAGCACTGGCCTTTCACGGGGTGTCGATCCCTCGCTTTCCAAAAAACTGTTTGAGCGCTGGATAGACATCCTCCTTGTCATCGATGCGCACGCCCAGAAACCGTTCCTTCTTCTTCAGACGATCATTGAAGATGGACAACAATGCGCCTGAAGAGCGTCGGTAACCGCTCGATCCCTCTTCGCCAATCTCACCGTAACCAAACAAGTTGCACGTGTTAATCAACTCGTCGGCCAGCCGCACCGCCTCTTCGTTGTCCGAGTAATAGTTGTCACCGTCAGAGAAGTGAAACGGATAGATGTTCCAATCGGCGGGACGATACCGTTGTTGAATGATATTCAGCGCGAGGTGATATGCCGACGAGACGACGGTGCCGCCGGATTCACCCTGGGTGAAGAACTGCTCTTCCGTCACTTCTCTCGCTTCTGTGTGGTGTGAAATGAAGACGATATCTACGTTGTCATACTTCGTCCGCAGAAAACGCACCATCCAAAAATAGAAAGAGCGCGCCGCGTATTTCTTGAACTCACCCATCGATCCCGAAACATCGATCATCGCGATGACAACAGCGTTCGACTCGTAGCGCATCACTTCTTCCCAGGTCTTGAAGCGCAGGTCTTCCTTCTTGATGTCGCCGAATCTTGCGCCCCCGCCTTCGCGCGCGTTGCGGCGAATGTTCTCCATGATCATCCGTCGCTTGTCGAGGTTTGCGATCACCCCCGTACGGCGAATCTCGTTGAACTGGGTTTTCTTTGAGTGGACGGCTTGCTTGGCCTTTTCTTCGAGAAAAGGAAGGTGGAGATCTTCGAAGATGAGTGCGGCGATCTCGTCGATGTTTACTTCGGCCTCGTAGTATTCGGCGCCGCTTTCCTGTCCGGCTTGTCCGCTGCCGCTACCCTGGCCCGGTTGGCCTTCGCGGCCGAGGACATCGCCAACACGAGTACGACCATCGCCCTGGCCTACATGTTTCCGCTTGCGGTAGTCAAAACGAAACTTGTATTCATCAAGCGCGCGAATGGGAACTTTAACTGTTCGTTTGCCGTCGGAAAGGATGATCGCTTCGTGGGAAACAATCGAACCGAGGTTCTTGCGGATTGCCTCCTTGACGCGCTCCTTATGACGCTCTTGATCAATTATCCCCTTGCGTTGTAACGACCAGTCGTTGCGCTGAATTGACATTGCAAAACCCAGCTGAAGTTAAAGCTAACCGACGACCGCGCGGAGCTGTTCAGTTTCCATCTCTTCTGCACAGAAGTCGCTGACTATTTCCGTGAACTCGAGCGGATACTCCTCATGTGGCAAGTGACCGCAGTGGCGAAAGATTATCAAACGCGAACCATCGATTTCACTGTGAAGAGAATGTGCGTCCCGGATGGGAGTTTCAAGATCGTTCTCGCCCCAGAGAATCATCGTCGGTTGCGTGATTAGATGCGCATCGCGCTGAATTCGATCGGCATCCCAGCGCCGGACCGTGCGAATGATCGCGCGCTGCGTAGCGGCAGCCTGCAAAGGAAGATGACGCGCATCGACTCTTCGCTCATCGAGCACCCACGAGTGGCGATCGTAGACTCGTTTCATCCGCCGTTTCAGCAAGCGACGCGAGCCAAGCAGGAAAGGGGAAACGATATCGCCAATGATTGGCGAGCTGAAAAGTCGCATGACCAGAAACTTCGTGGGGTCGTTGTTGGTCACGGCGCCAATCAGTACCAGTTTCTCTATGCGATCCGGTTGATCGAGCGCGATCGTGGCAGCCACCGCCGCGCCGTAAGAGCTGCCAATGATCGTTGCACGATCGATTCCCAACTCGTCCAGCAGTCCGCCAACCATCCGTGCTTGCGAACCGATCGTATACTCAAGCCGGCGGGGTTTTCCCGAGTAACCGTAGCCCAGCAGATCGGGCGCAATAACTCGGAACCCGGCCGCGGCCAGCTCGAGCAGCACTTTGCTCCAGACGAGTGTCGAAGAAGCAAAGCCATGAATCAGGACCATTGTCGGTGCGTTAACGTCGCCGGCGTCCTGGTAATGCACGCGCACGCCGTCAACGCTGATAAAGCGCGAACGATCGTTATGAAAGACCGCCGTGCGGTTCTTCTCCCAATTTACGTCGCGCGGGCGAAGCAAAAGCTTTGCAGCCACAGCGGCGGCCCCGACTCCGGCAATCCAGTAACGTTTCTTCATAACTGAACCAGGCTCACTTCTTCGTATATTTTTCGACAAGGCTTCCGTACTTCGCATGTGATGCCTCGCCCGGATACTTCGCTTTTGTCGCTTTCCACCAGGTTTCGTAACTCACGTTGCCGGCTTTCGCTGAAGCTAGTCGTTCAATCTTTGTCATCCCACCGGCTTCGGGGATATGGGTGTCAACGACTTCGTACTTGAGCGTCAGCCGCTTTCCTTTATTAACTGCTAAAAAATATTCCATGCCGGGCTTCATTACGAAGAGCGATACTCGCTTTCCTTTGGTTGTTTTGAAATTTGCGTGGAGGTAATCGCCCATCTCAAAGTCCGTCAGGGTTCCTTCAATGGTTTTGACGGCCCTTACTTTGTCGGCGCCTTTTCGTTCCTGGGAAAACACGGTGCCGTTGTGGGCGAGCGGCGCCAAACAAAGACCAAATACCAGTGCGAGCAGAAGTTTCATTCGTAGTCGTGTCCTCTCAAAATCTTGATGCAAGTCATGAACGCCCGCGACTATGACCTGAAGACCGCGGGCGTTCGTTAAAAGTTAGACAGGATTAACAGAATTCTCAAGATTCACAAACCTGGCAGTTAGACCGGATTAACAGAATTCTCAAGATTCACAAACCTGGCCGTCAGAACCAGTGCGAGTCTGGCGCCTCGCGTTTCTGCTATTCGCGTATTCAGCGGGACAGCAGGGTGCCGACATAAGTCAAAAGCTCATTCGCGCAAACAGGACAATAGCCGTGGTCTCGCACCAGGCGATCGACGACTTCGTTGATCTTGCGAAGCTGATCCGGGTCCGGTGTTTTGGATGACGTCGTGATCTTAACCACATCCTTCAGATCGGCAAAGATCTTCTTCTCAATAGCCTCTTTCAAACGCTCGTGCGAGTTGTATTCAAACTGCTTGCCCTTGCGTGCATAAGACGAGATACGAATCAATATCTCCTGCCGGAAAGTGTTCTTGGCATTATCTGAGATGCCTATCTGCTCTTCTATTGAGCGCATTAACTGCTCGTCCGGATCCATCTCTTCATCGGTGATGGGATCCTTCATGCGTTCTTTGTTGCAATAGGCCTCCACGTTGTCGAGATAGTTGTTACACATGGTGCGCGCCATCTCTTCAAACGAGTAGACGAAAGCACGCTGCACTTCGATCTTCGCCAGCTCGTCATATTCCTTGCGCGAAAGCGAAATCAAATTCAAATAGCGTTCACGCTGATCGGGGCTGATGCCGGTGTGTTGTTCGAAGCCGTCCTTGATTGCACGCAGAGCGTCAATCGGATTAATGCAGGTCACACCGTCACGCACCAGCGCGCTCGACAGGCGGTTGATAATGTAGCGTGGGCTGATGCCATCCATGCCCTCGCGCACGGTTTCGTCTTTCAGCTCGCGGACGTCTTTCGATTTGTAACCTTCGACGTCTTCGCCGTCGTAAAGCTTCATCTTCTTAACGACGTCAACGTTCTGCCGCTTCGGTTCTTCGAGCCTCGTCATCACCGCAAACATCGCGGCGACGCGGAGAGTGTTTGGCGCGAGATGCACGTTGCGCAACGCTTCCGATTGCCGCAACAGCTTGTCGTAAATGCGCTCTTCCTGCGAGACGCGAAGATTGTAAGGAACTCTCACCAGGATGATCCGGTCCTGCAGCGCTTCGGATTTGCGGTTGCCGGCGAAGGCAATGTACTCATTCTCGTTTGAGTGGGAAAGGATCACCTCGTCGGCATAGATCATGGCAAAGCGCCCGGTCTTGATACTCTGTTCCTGGGACAGAGTGAGCAGGCTGTAGAGGAATTTTTCGTCGACTTTCAGCATCTCGACAAATTCCATCAGGCCGCGATTCGCGATATTGAGCTCCCCATCAAAGCGATAGGCCCGCGGATCGGATTCGACTCCCACTTCACCAATCGTCGACAGGTCGATTGAACCGGTGAGCTCGGTAATATCCTGTGATTTTGGATCGCTGGGCGAGAAGGTGCCGATGCCAACGCGGTCTTTCTCTGAGAACCCGACGCGGTGGACTTTCACGTCCTCGTGACGCCCGGCATAAGTGTGGTCGAGCGCATAGCGGCACTGGGGACAAAGATCGCCTTCAATATAAATCCCGTAATGTTTCTCGATTTCCGCTCGCAACTGGTGTGGAATCAGGTGCAGCGGTTCTTCGTGCATGGGACAATCTTTGATGGCATAGACGGCGCCGCTATCAGTGCTCGTCCATTCTTCCAGGCCGCGTTTCAGCATTTGCACAAGGGTCGACTTGCCACCGCCGACAGGGCCCATCAAAAGCAGAATGCGTTTGCGCACTTCCAATCGCTGCGCCGCCGACTTGAAATACTCAACGAGCTTTGCGATAGGCTCTTCAATACCGAACAGTTCGTTGGAGAAAAACTTGTAGGAGATTACTTCGTGATGAGTGCCTTCGTTGAGGCGATCGATGTCGGCGGCGTGAATCATGTCGTTGATTCGCGCGTGTGAGAGCTGGGCTATTCGCGGATTCTGAGTGACTACCTCGAAATAGTCTCTGAAGGTGCCTTCCCAGCGCAGTGCTTCGTTGGCGCGGCGCAGGTCTTCCAGACGTTCGCTGATATTGAATGTTTTGTTGCCATCCTGCTCTTGCATAGCCTCTAACCTCTTCGGCTTTCGCGCTGGGATAGCGTGTCGGGGATAAAGCACGCCGTGAGAGCAACCAGCGCGCTCTTAAATTAGACCTGGTTGCTCACTAACAACCGCGAGAGGCGAGCGGCACGCGCGCGAAGCGTGACCTGCATCGTCGCGGCCTTACTTTATCAATGAGCAATTATCAACGGGAGTCGCGGGAAGAGAACTTTTGCGGAAGCGAATCGGTGCGCTCCCTGAATTGGATCGCAGTATAGCACAGCCGAAAAGCCGCAAATTTCAAACTGTCTACGAGCCTTCAACGACTTTTCTAAAC
Source organism: Pyrinomonadaceae bacterium (assembly GCA_041744295.1). GTDB lineage: Bacteria > Acidobacteriota > Blastocatellia > Pyrinomonadales > Pyrinomonadaceae > PSRF01. The sequence goes on from JBGTLE010000081.1 coordinate 18,992, forward strand.
CCCTCGAGGTCTCGCTAAGCAGTCAACCGTTCTCCCTAAAGCCTTCAAAGGTCAAAGAAACGAGCCGGCTCTTCGCTGAGAGCGCGGGCGGCCTCGCCTGCATCAACGTTGAATGCCACTTATCACCCAGTTGAGCGGTCTACTTCGATTTGAGTGCCGTCGCAACGCTGCGGGCGAGGCCGTCCGCGCTCCCAAGACGACGTTGAAAGATCAAAATGCAGGGAGTCATTCTGGATTCAGCACGACGCGAGGATGTAGTAATCGCGTCGCCGAATCGTATGCGCCAACACCAATGATCTCTCCTTCACCATCCAATATGCGGACCTTCTCTCCATTCGGCCAGCTGTTTGGTTCACACGGAATCGCCATGCCATTTCTGGCCCGCCGTGTGTCCGCGTCGCTTAGATGCAGGAAAGGCATCTTCGAGAGGGCTGCGTCCGGCGGCAGCAAACTGGTCGCCCACGAACCTGCCGCAACAGTCTTCTGCAGCTCGTCCAAAGTGGTTGAGTCTTTCAACATAAAATCGCCCGCACGAGTGCGGCGCAGTTCTGCCAAATGAGCGCCGATGCCGAGCAGCTTCCCGAAATCCTCAGCAAGCGTTCGCACATAGGTCCCGGATGAACAAACAACTCGGACCCTGAGGTCAGCGGTTTTTTCAGAACTAACGATCAACTGGGGTTCATTTGGTATTGACTCGAACGTGTGGATGCTGACGTTGAGCGGCTCACGATCGATCTCTTCACCACGCCGCGCGAGTTCATACAGCTTTTGACCGCCGCGCTTCTTTGCCGAATACATTGGTGGAACTTGCTGGATGTTGCCGGTTAATTGCTTCAATGCATTGCGAATCTCTTCGCTTGACCAATTTCCCGGGCCCGTGGGGTTTGATAAGGGAGTCCCTTCGATGTCGCCGGTGTCGGTGGCAAAGCCGAGTCGAACCACGGCTTCGTACTCTTTATCGGCGCCCGTCAGAAACTGTGAGAGTCGAGTAGCGCGACCAATGAGCAAAACGAGAACGCCGGTGGCAAAGGGATCGAGAGTGCCGGTGTGGCCAATGCGTCGCTCGCCCAGGATGCGTCGTGCCCGAGCAACCACGTCATGCGAAGTTAGCCCGGCGGGCTTGTCGATGATTAAGATTCCATCCATGAAGGTATTCTAAGGTAGTCAGAAGTCCAAAGACCAAAGTCCAAAGTCCAAAGACCCAAGACCGGGCTGGTCATGATTAAATAGCGAAAATGACGGAACGTCGTAAGAAAGAGACACCCGAACCCTTAACACCGGAGCAAAGTCGCCGGCGCACGTTCGCGCGCGCGATCAAACTCATCTCTGCCAAGCCGCGCTCCGTTGCCGAATTACGCGAGCGTCTTTCGCAGGCACGCTCGGCCAGGAAGGCAGATGTCGAAGCCGCCATCGATCGTTTAAAAGAGTACGGCTATCTCGACGATGAACGGTTTGCCTTAAGTTTCGCTTCGGCGCGAGTGAACCAAAAACCTATTGGGCGTCGCCGGCTGGAACGTGATCTAAAACTTAAACAAGTAGAACAAAGTGTTGTCGACGAAGCCTTGAATCAGGTTTTTGAAGAGACCTCGGAAGATGAGTTGATCGATCGCGCTATCGAGAAGCGGATCCGGCTGCGCGGACGTCCAACAAATCGTGCTGAAGCAAAGAGCCTTTTTGATCATCTGTTACGCCTGGGATTTCCGTTTGAGCTGATCGTTGAGAAAGTCCGCGAGGCGTCGCGCGCGGAGCTTGATGAAGGCGAACCCTGAAACCATTCAATGGCAATTAGCATTGCGCTAGTTTGCAGTCAACTAAATGCATTATGTGCAGTCAGGAAGAGTGGTTTACCCCCGCTTGATTGATTGTAATTAAGCCAGCCATTGACTGAGCAAGCGGGGTAAACCACCCCTTCCTGTCTGCAAATTATCAAACAAAAAACCTGATCTGCGAGGGCTGAGCTTGTCATGATCGAGTGCCAACTTCGCGGCCTTCGGCGTGCATGCTAAACTCGATAAATCATGACTGGTCACGAAATTCGGGAAGCTTTTCTAAGATATTTTGAGCAACACGGCCACACCCGTGTGCGCTCCTCGCCCCTGCTGCCGGCCAACGATCCGACACTGCTTTTTACCAACGCCGGAATGAATCAGTTCAAGGATGTGTTTCTCGGCGTCGAGAAGCGGGAGTACGTGCGCGCCTCCTCATCGCAAAAGTGCATTCGCGCCGGCGGCAAGCACAACGATCTCGATGAAGTGGGAAAGACCGCGCGGCATCACACGTTTTTCGAGATGCTCGGCAATTTTTCGTTCGGCGACTATTTCAAAGAAGATGCGATCAGGC
>JBGTLE010000082.1:0-10657 GCA_041744295.1 Pyrinomonadaceae bacterium
ATGCTGGGCCACTGTTTCGCGCAAAAGCAGATGCCGCGCGCGGCCGTGCTTTGGTTTAAAAAGGGATTAGAATCGCCGGGGCATTCTGAGGAGGAATACCTCGCGCTGCGGTATGAACTCGGCTCTGCTTACGAGCAACTCCGTGACGTCAATCGTGCAATCGATACCTTCACAGAGGTTTATGGGGTAAATGTTTCTTACCGTGAAGTTGGTGAGAAGTTGAAGTCGCTCGAGCAGCAGAGGGATGAGGGAAAAGGGAAGAAGGGTCGGAAGAGACGGTAAGAACTATTCTCCATAATTCTCCATATGTCATTTGAGATTTCTCATTGGTCATTTTTAAGAAGCGAGAGTCCGAAAGTCGATCTCAGATCTCAAATATCTGAGATGTCAGTATCTCAAATATCTCAGATCTCAAATTTCAAATCTGCGAAAACACCAAGCACCAAGTACCAAGCACCAAGTACCAAGTACCAAGCACGCGTTTCTAAAATGACAACTCAGAAATCTCAAATGAGATATGGAAAATCACTTGAAACCTGACACAAACGGTGCCCCTCAAGCGATCACAATCCTGGCAACAATGCCCTTCCCGCCTTCCGAATTTTCCACTTTCCATTTACCATCACTTACATGTCAGCAAAGCTTAGCGTAATCTTTTACATCGTCCTCTGTTTGGAGATCGGCATCGTTCTGGCGCTGCTGCCTTGGGTGCCGCAGGGATGGCTGGGCTTTAGCGATTGGGGCAACAATTACTTTCTTCTTTACGCGGCGCAGAAAACCGGATTTTTTCAGCTCCAGAGCGTGGTCGCTTCCGGGTGGGTTCGTGGCGCAGTCTCAGGCGTGGGAATCCTGAATCTGGGAATCGCTTTCTGGGAGATCTTTCATTTCAGACAGAGCGTCGGCGCCCTGCAAGCCAGTGCTTACGCTCCCGACTCAGCCAAAAAGAATGCCCCTCCTGTCGTCAAAGCCGATCATCTACCTGATTACGAGCGGCGAGAACCAGGCGGCGACAACTCCTCAGAGTGAGGCCTTCCTCAATGTGCTGCGCGCCGTAACCGCCGCGGCAGATGCCGAGGTTGACCTGCTCCAAATCCGCGAGAAAAACTTATCAACTCGATCTCTCTTTGAACTTGCCGGCGCGGCAGCCCGGATAGTGCGTGGCAGTTCCACTCGTTTGCTGATTAACGACCGCGTTGATGTTTCAGTTGCGGCTGCTGCAGACGGCGTTCATCTCACAACCAAATCTTTAAACGCAAAAGTCATACGGAACACTTTCGGGCAGCGGCTCATGATTGGCGTTTCAACGCACTCAGTTGCTGCGGTCTCGCGAGCGAAGGCTGAAGGAGCTGACTTCGTAGTCTTCGGACCTGTGTTCGAAACGCTTTCCAAGCGTGATTATGGTGATCCTCTGGGTCTGGATAAACTGCGCGAGGCGGTCGAGGAGGTCGCACCGTTTCCAGTTTTGGCTCTGGGCGGTATTAGTTTGGACAACGCGGCCGAGTGCTATCGTGCAGGGGCGAGCGGGATAGCCGCGATTAGCGCCATGAGTAACCCCGAAACGCTTGAGCCGGTGGTTAGAAAACTGCGGGAGAGTTTTAGCGAATGAAGAGCACTGATTCAATTCTGGTAGCGATGACGATCGCCGGTGTCGATCCTTCCGGTGGCGCAGGTGTGCTAGCGGACGTCAGGACTTTCGTTGCGTTCGGGTGTTTCCCGACAGCGGCGATTACTTCGCTGACTTTTCAAAACACCACCAAAGTGTTCGGTGTCGAGAATCAGAGTGCTGCCACCGTGCGGGAACAGATTCTGCCGATCGTCTCAGATTTTCCCGTCGCCGGTTTGAAGACGGGAATGCTGCCGACGAGGGAAGTGATTAGCGAAGTCGCGCGTTTGGTTCGCGAGCAAGGACTCCCGGCGCCGGTCGTCGATCCGGTGATGCAAGCGACGTCAGGTGACAGCCTGATTGACGATGAAGCCGTTGAATGTTTGGTGTCTGAGCTGTTTCCACTTGCACGAGTCGTGACTCCCAACATCCCTGAGGCGGAACGACTGACTGGATTGGTGATCAAGAATCAGTCGGATATGGCCGCTGCCGCCTGGGTCATCCGCCAAGCGGGCGCGCGAGCGGTCCTGATAAAAGGGGGTCATGTGCTCGAGCGCCGCAAGGCTGATCAGGAGAACGCAAACGAGGCTCTGGATGTGTTAATTGATGGAGACAGCGTTACGATTTTTCGCCAGGAATGGATCGATGCGGGCGAAATTCACGGCTCGGGATGCACGCTGTCGGCGGGGATCGCAGCCTGTCTCGCTCACGGGCTGGATCTGGAAGAGTCTGTGCGGCGAGCCAAGCAGTATGTGACGGATTTGATTCGAAGCTCGCCCCGACTTGGTCACGGGGCGAAGCCTTTGTTTAGCCAGGGAAAACATTTAGCCGCGGATGAACGCGGATAAAATGGATCTGAAAAACTTGATGAAAACGACGAGCGCCAAACCTTCCGTTCTTCAGATCCTTCTAATGAATGGTTCGCTCGCTCTTTTTTCAGATCCGTCCCATCCGCGTTATTCCGCGGCCAAATTTCCGCGGCTAAACTTCTACTCTTCGATCGTCACGCTTTCCATCTTCACATCAGACATCGGCTTATCGTTGCGATCACGCTCTGTGTTTGCGATCTGATCGACAACGTCCTGGCCCTCGGTCACTCGCCCAAAAATCGTGTAGCTCGGCGGCAACGGATAATCGACATGCATGATGAAAAACTGCGAACCGTTTGTGTTTGGTCCGGCGTTGGCCATCGCCACTGTTCCTGCTTTGTAACCTCGCTGATAAACGGCCGCTGACGAATTTATCTCGTCGTTAAAGCGCCCACCCCAGGCAGACTCGCCGCCGCGTCCGGTTCCAGTCGGGTCGCCGCCCTGAATCATGAATCCTTTGATCACGCGGTGAAAAATCACCCCATTGTAAAAGCCGCGCTTGGCCAACGTAATAAAGTTCTCGGTGGTTTTGGGCGCGTCCTCTTCGAGAAGTTCGAACTTGATCGTGCCTTTGTTTGTTTGAATAACTGCGGTGTGATTTGCCATGAAATCTCCTTCTAATAGATGTCGGATGTCGAAATAGCTGTTAGATGCTGGATGTTGGAATAGATGTCAGATGCTGGATGTTAGATGTTAGTCAGTTGTCAGTAATCCGTTGTCGGTTGTCTTTGGACCGTCAGGAAACTGTCAGGCTGGACGCGCCGTTCAACGCATGCCACGAATGCAACGGACTACTGACAACTGACTAACAGCTAACCTCCAGCATCTGACATCTATTCCAACATCTGCTTCAGAATAAACTTTTCTACCGCCATTGCCACGCCGTCGGCATCGTTGGACGCAGTCAGGTGCACGTCTGCGATTTCACGCAAGGCAGATTCAGCATTCTCCATAATCACTGCTGTCCCTGCGTATTCGAGCATTTCAAGATCATTCAAGTTGTCTCCCATCGCCATGATCTCTTCACGATCAACTCTCAGCTCGCGAGCAGCGGCGGCCACGCCCGCGCCTTTCGAAGCTTGTGGATGCACGATGTCAACCAGCGCGAAGTCTTTCTTCGGATAGCTCGTGCAAAAGATCTTCACACTTGTGTTCAACTCCGCGCGCAGTCTCTCCGCCAGGGCTGTCATCTTTGCATAACCGCCGGAGAAGGCGAGATGAACTGGTGCTTCCTCGAGATAAGCCTCGACTGAATCGACTTGCTGTACGGATTGGGCGCCTTCCTCGCCGTGAATGCGACGCGCCCACTTTATGTATTCCACCAGTGCCAGGTTGTCGCCACTGATGTGATCATAGACCAGCACGCCGAGACCTTCGTGGTCCACGCTGATTAGTGGATCGGCGCCGGCTGCTCTGCCGACGTTCACCGCCCGCAGCGCCGCGTCGAGAGGCAAAGGCATCACCGCCACAGTCTCAAGAGTACGGGCATGTTTCGTCAGCGCGCCGTTGTGGGCAATCACGGGAGCATCCAGGCCGAGATCCAACGCAATTGGCCGGGCGTCACGGAAACGGCGTCCGGTCACGACCGCCACGCAAACCCCACCTTTGCGTGCGCGGGCGAGTGCGTCTCGGTTTCGCGCGGAAATCTCTCCACGAGAGTTGAGCAAAGTTCCGTCGAGATCCAACGCGAGCAGGCGAATGGGCATGAAAGCGAAAGTAATTGAATAGGCGACAAAAGGCAAAAAGCCGTTCTTAAATATGCGGAGCCTTTGGAGTGCGTCCGACTTGGCGGCGCTTTGTGTCAGGTTGCGACCTTGGGATCTTGGCTCCGCCTCGGGAAGGACGAAGAATAGTGCCGTAGGATTGTTGCACCTGGCGTCGTTCTATCCGGCATCCCCGGCGAAACTCCCACTTAACTGGATCTCCCAACAAAGAAGTGATGAATCAGCAGTAGTTCTCAGCTCATCCATGTAGCATACTTATCACGTTCATTTTCCTGAAAAGAAAGGTCTCTTCCCCAATGAACGTTACTCATCTCGAGTGTGCCGCCTGTGGCCTGCATCACGAGGCACAACGATTGCACAATCTCTGTCGAGGTTGCGGAAAGCCTTTATTGGTTCGCTACGATCTGGCACAGGCGAAAACATCTTTGACAAAGGAATCCTTGCGCACTCGTCGCGCCGACCTGTGGCGTTATCGAGATGTCTTGCCGGTGGAAGATGACGCGAACATTGTCTCACTTGGCGAGGGTTGGACTCCGCTGCTTTCCGCGCATCGTTTGGGCGCACGCCTCGGCACGAAGCAACTCTTCATTAAAGACGAGTCACAAAATCCGACGCAGAGTTTCAAGGCGCGCGGAATGTCGGCGGCGGTTTCGATGGCGAAGGAGTTGGGTGTCAAGAAACTCGCGGTGCCGTCAGCGGGAAACGCGGCGGGCGCACTGGCCGCGTATGCCGCGCAGGCAGGCATGGAATGTTTCATCTTCATGCCTCGCGACACTCCGCGAGCAAACGTGATCGAATGTGAGCAGACCGGTGCACATGTGACTCTGTTGGACGGCTTGATCACCGATTGTGGGGCCGAGGTCGCGAGACGGAAAGAGGCCGAAGGCTGGTTCGATGTGTCTACGCTAAAAGAGCCCTATCGCGTCGAGGGAAAGAAGACGCTTGGTTATGAATTGGCGGAACAGCTCGATTGGACGTTGCCGGACGTGATCATCTATCCGACCGGCGGTGGCACCGGGTTAATCGGAATGTGGAAAGCATTTGACGAGATGGAACAAATGGGTTGGATCGATGCAAAGCGTCCGAAGATGGTGAGTGTACAGGCGGCCGGCTGTGCGCCGATTGTGCGAGCGTTTGAAACCGGTCAACGCTTTGCCGATGAGTTCCCGAACGCCGCTACGGTTGCTTCCGGCCTGCGAGTGCCAAAGGCAATCGGTGACTTCCTAATCATCGACGCGATAAGAGCATCCGGTGGCACCGCAATCGCCGTCACGGATGCTGAGTTGATTGCCGCGACCCGGGAAATAGGGGCAGCGGAAGGAGTCTTCTGTGCTCCTGAAGGCGCCGCGTGCTTGCCGGCTTTGAAAAAGTTAATGGCCCAGGGAACCGTGAAGTCGTCGGATCGTGTCGTGCTCTTCAATACCGGCGCGGGCGTGAAGTATCTCGAAAGTTTTTCGTAACTCAAGAAATAGAGGTTTAAACATAGTGAAGTATCTTGCTCTTTGCTTACTAATAGTTTTCTTAGCAACTCCAGCGTCTGCCCAATCGCAGTCGCAGACGCAGGCGTGGATCAGCGAAGCCGATCGTCCGCATATGGAATCGTTGCGTCGCAGCGGTTTGAACGCTCTTTACAACCTGGATTATGAGAAAGCCCGACAGGACTTTGCCGAGATGGCGCGGCTTTATCCGAACTATGCCGGCGGATCCATGTTTCTCGCGAGCCGGCTTTGCTTTAAAACGCTTTATGAATCTCGCCGGCTGCAAGCCTCGCTCTACAATTCAGATTCGTTCTACACACGCGGTGATGACAAAGTCGATCCGAAGATCGTGGCCGAGTTTCGCAGTCTGACTCGCGAAGCCAAGCGCCTGGCCGACGCGCGACTGAAGACTAATCCGAAAGACATCGAGGCGCTCGACTATCTCGCGGGGACAGCAGGGCTGAAAGCTTCATTTGAAGAAGCGGTAGAGCGGCGACACTTTGCCGCGATCAGGGACGGTAGCGAAGCAGTTGATCGTCATCGCGAGGTGCTCAAACTCGATCCCAAATACATCGATGCCGAAATAACCATCGGGTTCTATGACTACGTTGTGGGTTCATTGCCGCCGTTGCAGAAGATCCTTGCCGGCATCACGGGCCACCGGGGCTCGAAGAAGCGCGGACTGGCGACGCTCGAGCGCGTTGCCAAAGATGGACGCTGGGCCAACGACGATGCCAAATCGCTGTTGATTCTGCTTTACAAGCGCGAGCAGCGGTTCGCGGACGCGCTCGCGATGGCGCGCGATCTCAGCGCCAAGTATCCACGCAACTATCTTTTCCGCCTGGAAACCGCCGACGCGCTGGTGGCGCAGGCAGCACAGGAACGCAGGGCAGGCAAACCCGGCGATGCCGCGAATGCGGAACAGGAAGCGTTCAAGACTTTTGACGATCTGCTGCGCGATCGGACCGTCCGCGACACAGTTTCCAAAGCGCTGGATCTGGTTCACTTCAAGTACGGCGAGGTTTTGCTGCTGGCAGGAAACGGCGACCGCGCTGCGGCTGAGTTTTTGTCGGTAACGAAGATTGAAAAGGCGGAACCGACTCTGGTGACGATGTCGCACTTGAATGCGGCTAAGGCATTCGATCTGGCGGGTAAACGCAAGGAGGCGATGAGTCACTATCGTCAGGTGTTGACGCGGCCGGACATCTTCGACGCGCATGATGAGGCGAAGAAGGGAATGCGCGAGCCGTATAAGGCTCAGCTCGCCTTGGTGGGTGGTCAGAGTTTCTAGTTTCTAGTTTCGAGTTCTCCGATGTCGGGAAGGTAGAGCTTGGAACTTTGAACTTGGAACTTAGAACTTGGAACTTGGAACTTAGAACTTGGAACTTTGAGCTCTTGATCTGAGATCTCAAATTTGAGATCTCAGATTGAATACAGACCACGGACGAATAAACAAACTCGAAACTCGAAACTCGAAACTCTTCCTTGTGACACTCGAAACTAGAAACTCCGATCGCCCCCGCCGCCTTTTGCTATGCCTCGACGGCGTACCTCATGCGGTCATCCTGAAAGCAAAAGAACGCGGGTTGTTCGACGGCTTTGGCTCACCAACGCGTCTGCTTTCGCCGTTCCCCACCATGACCAACATCGCCTTGTCGGCGATGCTGGGCGGCACTCCGCCAGCCGGTTACGAAAGCCTCTATTTCGATCGTGAGGCACGTGAACTGCGCGGCGGGATCAGCAAATACATTGGACGCCGTTCGCCGGAGAAGTTTCCGGCCTCCTACATGGAATCGCTTGATTATCAGGAGCCGCTGGCTTTCGAGTTTCTTGTTTACGTAGCCCCGGAAAGAGTCTGGCGCGCAGACATGCGCCGTTTTCGCGAACGCTTTCTCGCCGCGCCGAACGGGCGCGACTACTTTGCGTTTCTGAAAGGCACGGATGGATTGCTGCATATTCGCGGCGCCGCAAAGTTGGATGTCGCGTTGGAGTCGCTCGACAAAATTCTGAACGAGATTCAAAGCGTCTGCGGACGGGAAACTGAGATCGTGCTTTTTTCCGATCATGGTATGAATCTGCAGAAGAATCTGAGGGTCAGCCTCAAGACTCATTTGGAACGGCGTGGGTTCAACTTTGCGAGTGGGTTGACGGGCGCGCAGCCGAAAAGCCTTACGGTGCCGGCGTTTGGTCTTTGCGGTTATGCGGCTTTGTATTGCGGGGATGTTGACGCAGCGCCCGACATTGCTGCCGGGCTGATCGAACTCGAAGGAGTGGATTTCTCTCTCTACGCCGACGGTCCCCATGCTGTGATCGTTACTGGCCCGAATGGATCGGCACGAATCGAAAGACGTGTGAGTGAAAACGTTGAAGGTGCGAACGGTGGTGGTTCGAATTTAAACGGTGGGATCTCATTTCGTTATTTACCGCGGGTAGGTGATCCGTTGCAGCTGCGAGGAATTCAGGAGCGCCTCGCGAGTGAAGGGAAACTCGACGCGCACGGTTTCGCTGAGGATGATGTCTGGCGGGACACCACCGCTAATCACGTCTATCCCGATGTGCTTTCGAACTTGTACACGTCGCTGCACACGTCGCGTGTCAGGCACACAGCAGATGTGCTCGTAAGTTTAAAGGATGGTTATTACTACGGCTGGTCGCCCTTCGCGCGAATGGTGCCGCTGGCTGCAACTCATGGAAACGCACTACGTCCGAGCTCCAACGCATTCCTCATGAGCACACATCGCGACTTGCCCGCCTACGTCCGCGCCGACGACGCCCAACCGTTGCTGCGAGCATAAGCAAGGACTATCTCGTCGCCACTCATCATTGTCTGTTACCCACCGTTGACCAGACGCTACGGCGTTACGGTACTGACTTCACTATCAGACCCTGACCTTGACGCTTAATCACCTAACGCGTACAAAAGCCCCACATGCAGGAACCACAAGCCCTCGCGACCGCGCACAAGTTGGCCGTTCAGACTACGAATCTCGTGCGAACCTTTGGTGACTTTGTCGCCGTCGATAACGTCAATCTCAATGTTTCACGCGGCAGCTTCTTTGGCTTCCTTGGCCCAAACGGCGCGGGTAAATCGACGACCATAAAAATGCTTACCGGTCTCCTCGCACCGTCCAGCGGAACCATTCAAGTGTTGGGACGTGACATCGAAACCGATGCGTTGGAAGCCAGAAGGCGCATCGGTGTCGTGCCCGAAGATCTCAACTTGTTCGAACGCTTAACGGGCGCTGAAATGCTTTCATTCACCGGCCGCATGTATGGCTTGCAGAAGCAAGAGATTGCCGAGCGGGCGCCCGAGTTGCTCGAGCTGATGGATCTTAAAAATGAGCCGAAGAAACTGATCGTCGAGTATTCGCACGGGATGAAGAAAAAGCTCTCGTTGGCGTGTGCCTTGATTCACCGGCCCGAGATCCTCTTTCTCGATGAACCTTTCGAAGGAGTGGATGCGATTGCCTCGCGCACGCTCAAGGATCTGCTCTCTCGTTTGACCGCGCGTGGGTTGACCGTCTTTCTCACTTCGCACGTACTGGAAATCGTCGAGCGACTTTGCTCCGACATCGCAATCATCAAGCAGGGAAAACTGCTTGCGTCAGGCTCGCTTGCTGAGCTACGACAGGGAATTCCAGTCGCTGACGACGGTCGGGACGCTGGGCCGATCTCGCTTGAAGAATATTTCATTCACGTCGTCGGCGGCACGAAGGCGGATAGTGAGCGAGAAGTGCTGCAGTGGCTGGGGTAGGAAAGATGTTGGATGTCGGAGGGTAGATGTTAGATGTTAGATGTTGGATGTTAGTAATCAGAATTAAGGCGGCGTTAGACTTCGAACTCGATGCGAAAACTAGAAACTCGAAACTAAGATCTCGAAACTAGAAACTCGAATCATCGAACCTGGAAAACACTCTTACGAGTTACGCTTCCCAAGCAACATTGAACGTGAGCGCAACAAACTTTGACGATTTCAAAGACCTTTTCTTCGCTGATCAATCACTCGAAGAGTTAGCGAAAACTTTGCACGGTTCAAAGACCGAGCCTTGGTCGCTATTCATTTCGGCGTTCACTGACTCACAAAAGAATGATCTCGACGCAGCCAAAGCGTCGCTCCACGAAATCCTGAAGATTCCCGATTCAGAATCGCGAGTACGCCTGCTCGCGTGGAGATCGTTACGAGCGTTAGGCGAGCAGCCGCCGGCGAAAGTTGCGAGCGAGGTTCAGGGGGTTATTTGTGAACTGCACAATGAAGCTGGCATCGGCACCATCGCGGCTTATGCGGACGGCACCGCGAGGTGGTTGGGCGCCAGGGGCAGGATTACGATTTGGGATGCATCCTACGGCGATGCGCACATAGATTCTCTTATCAGAGGACTAATGAAATCGTCCGAGTTTATAGTCGGCACTACGTCGCCGCATGAAACGCACCACTCTCCGGAACCGCCGATGGATTACTTCAGAGTGAGCGTGCTGACTTTTACGGGCGTGCATATGAAGGAAGTGTTTGGCCCTGATATCACCATTGACGATCAGATGACACCGTTGCTTACTGGCAGTGTCGATATGTTGGAAGCGTTGTCGGCAAAGCTTTAGTGAGCAAACAGCAAACAGCGAACAGCGAACAGCAAACAGCAAACAGCAAACAGCAAACAGGGAACAGCGAACAGGGAACCGCGAACAACGAACAGCGAACAGGGAACCGCGAACAACGAACAGCGAACAGGGAACCGCGAACAACGAACAGCGAACAGGGAACCGCGAACAACGAACAGCGAACAGCGAACAGCAAAGGTGCTGGATTACCATTATCAGCTTTGAGGTAGAATACGGGTCATGAAACTGAACAAGTATTTTTCGTCACTTTTCTTCGCCATTCTCTGCGCGAGTTCTGCGACTGCCTTCGCTCAAAGAGAACACGGAGTCCGTCCCACCGAATCTGGTGGACCGTTGATGCCAGAGCAAGCTGCTTATGACATTCAA
>JBGTLE010000083.1:0-49369 GCA_041744295.1 Pyrinomonadaceae bacterium
GGGACTGCGGTGACTCGCACCAACGCCGACTGTTCGCAGTAATGGCAGGCACGCTCGTCAAACAGAAAAAGCCCGTCTGCACGGGCTTTTTCGTTGTTCAGTGTAATCGTTTGAGGGTGTCAGTGGCTTTGCGACAGTTTGCCGATCAGAGTGAAGAGCGGCAGGTACATCGCAATCACGATCGAGCCGATCGTCACGCCCAGGAAAGCAATCAGCGCCGGCTCAATCAGCGTTAACAGATTGGCGATCGCGGCATCCACTTCCTGTTCATAGAAGTCGGCAATCTTTCCGAGCATCGCATCGAGCGCGCCGGTCTGTTCACCAATGCCGATCATCTGCGCCACCATGTGGGGAAATACTTCGGTAGCTCGCAGCGGTTCGACAAAGCTTTCACCGCGTTCCACGCCCGCCCTTACCTTCATAATAGCTTCTTCGATGACTACGTTACCCGACGTGCGCGCCGTGATATCCAGCGATTGCAGAATCGGGACGCCAGACGAAAGCAAGGTCGAAAGCGTGCGCGAGAACCTGGCAACGGCGATCTTGCGGAAGATACTTCCGATAATGGGAACTTTCAGAAGCAGACCGTCAATGTTCTTATGACCGCCCGGCGTCTTGTAATAGAAACGGATTGCGATAGCGATGCCAATAACGGAAATGAGGATCGCCAATCCGCCCCAGCCTGCCAGGAAGTTACTGAAACCAACTACGATTCGCGTCGGCAGCGGCAACTGCTCTCCCGGACCCAATAGTCCAAGGAAGATGTTCTGGAACTGCGGAATAACCACGACCATGATTACCGCCACCGCGCAGATTGCGAGCAACACAACCGCCGTCGGATAGATCATCGCCGAGATCACGTCGCGTTTCAGCTTGACGATCTTTTCGATAAAGGTCGAAAGCCGCTGCAGAATTAGGTCGAGAATACCGCCCGTCTCGCCGGCGTCCACCATGTTCGTGTAAAGCTGGTCGAAAACCTTTGGTTGCCGCGCCATCGCGGCGGACAGAGTCGATCCTTCTTCCACGTCCTGGCGTACTTGCAACAGCACCTGTTGGAAGTATTTGTTGTCCTGCTGTTGAGCGAGGATTTCGAGACACTGGACCAGCGGGAGACCGGCGTCAATCATGACTGAGAACTGTCGTGTAAATACCGACAGATCTTTCGCCTTAACTTTTTTTCGGCCGCAGCCTATCTTCGGGATGCCAATCTCGCGACCTTTCTCTATCACAGAGGTGAGCGTCACCTGCTCACGCCGCAAGATCGTGCGCAGGGCCTCGCGATTGTCAGCAACTCGCTCCCCGACAACGGTCTCGTTCAACTTGTTGCGGCCTTTAAATACGTAGGTAGGCATGATCTAAAACTCCAAAGGTGTAGTTTGCCGGTTAGACTGAGGGGCGAGTGCCGATGGGCCGCGCTTGAGCGTAGGGGCTCGGATGCTTGGCATTGGCGTTACCGGTGTTTAAGCCCGACCCGCGTTCGATTAGTTCCTTTAACTCGTCCACATTGGAAGAGCGCTGGATAGCGGTCTCCTGCGTGATCATTCGCTTGTGATAAAGCGTCGCGAGCGCTTGATTGAAAGTTTGCATGCCATACTTGTCCTGGCCCGTCTGCATCATTGAATAGATTTGATGGACCTTGTCCTCGCGAATCAGGTTGCGGATAGCCGCGTTTGGTACGAGGATCTCGAGAGCCATCGCGCGGCCCCCGCCTTCGGCTTTTGGCAGCAGCGCCTGACACATGATTCCTTCCAGCACCATCGAGAGTTGCGCGCGAATCTGCGCCTGTTGATCGGAAGGGAAGACGTCGATAATACGGTTGATAGTTGAGGCGGCGGAGTTGGTGTGCAGCGTGGCCAGCGTTAAGTGGCCAGTTTCAGCGATGCGCAACGCTGACTCGATCGTTTCCAAGTCGCGCATTTCACCGACCAGCACAACGTCGGGATCCTGGCGCAACGCGGTGCGAAGTGCTTCCGCGAAGCCGTGTGTGTCAGCGTTGACTTCGCGCTGATTGACCAGGCAGCTCTTGTGATTGTGCAGGAACTCGATCGGATCTTCGATGGTCAGAATGTGTTCGTGTCGATCGCGATTGATTTTGTCGATCATCGCGGCGAGCGTGGTGGATTTACCTGAGCCGGTTGGTCCGGTGACGAGGATCAAACCGCGCGGCTTTTCGCACATCTTGAGAATTACGGGAGGGAGGCCAAGCTGCTCGAACGCCTTGATCTCATAAGGAATCGCGCGAAACACGCAACCGACTGCACCGCGCTGGTTGAACAAATTGGCGCGAAAACGTGAAAGCCCTTTTACGCCAAACGAGAAGTCCAGCTCGAGGTTCTCTTCGAAGCGGTGCTTCTGTGCATCGGTCAACACGGAATACGCCAATTGCTTGGTATCGGCGGAGGTCAGCAGACGATAGCCCTCCAACGGCCGTAAGTGTCCATCAACTCTGACCTGCGGCGCGGAACCGGTGGTGATGTGAAGGTCAGAACCGCCTAGCTCAGATAGCTTGCGCAGCAACTCGGAAAGCGAGATCTGCGGGACGCTTTCGTTTAGTGCCATTTTATGGGCTCCTCAGGAAATGAAAATCCAGCATGAGTTCGGCGCCACCCGTTACTTGACTGGGTGGGCGAGGAAACTACCTGCTCGCTTGCTGGCTTGCGGCGGGATAGAGAGAAGAAATGAATCGCTCGGATTCGACCGCCATGCGCTCGGCGAACTGCGGCGGCGTGTTGGTCGTCAGGCTGTAGATCTTTCCGTTCACTTCGGTGAAATAGAAGTTCCAGGATTTTTCAGGCGATCGTCCATCGCTGGGAGTTTGCGCGTTAACCACGAATACTCGATGCCCCGTGACTTCGCGTTCGTAGTCGTTCGTAACCCAACCACCATTAGCAACCATCTTGTCGATCACAATTCGTTTGAGCTCGGAGTGAGAAACGCCGGAAAGGATTCGTTTCTGTTCGCGTGCGGTGAGATAAGCAGGCGTGGGCCGGCTCATTGCTACTACCGACAATGCCGCCTGACCGGGAACGGCAGCGACGCCGTTGTCGGTGCGGAATTTCATCTCGGCTGAGTTTGCCGTTTGAGAATTCCAGCCGGCGGGAAGTTTTGGTAAGGATGCTCTGCCTTTGTTACCCGCTACGGGCGGAGTCAACTGCGAGAGCGGGCGGTTGCGATGAGCTGCCAGCGCAGATGCTCGACGGGCACGCAAGCGCGCGCGATATCGTCGCCACCACGCTCGAGAGTGCCGCTTGAACTTGCGGTGGTTGGATTTGGCCCCTACGCTCTGACGAATGCCGTGGGCGGTTGAACTGGCAATCGGCAGCATGACTCCGACTGAAACCAGCATCAACAAGGCTAGCGTTATTGATCGCAACATGACGTGTTTCCTTCCTTAGGCGACGGTCTCGCGCACTACCTCTTCCAAAGTTGTTATGCCGGCGCGAATCTTATGCAGGCCTGACTCGCGCAGCGTGATCATTCCGTCTTCAATAGCTTTCTTTCGCAATTCGAGAGCCGAAGCACCGATCAAAATCAGCTCACGAATTTCATCGTTGATCTCCATGACTTCATAAAGGCCAACGCGTCCTTTGTATCCGGTGTTGTTACAAGTCGCACAGCCCTTACCCTTGAAGCTAATCAGCGAGTGCGATTCCTCGGCCGTGAAACCAACTTCCATCAAAGCCTCGGGCGGAGTGGGATTTTCTTTTTTACAGTCTTTGCACACGCGTCGAATTAGCCGCTGTGCCTGGATGAGGTTCACGCTGGTGGCAACGAGGAAAGGCTCGATGCCCATGTTCATGAGACGCGAGATGGTTGAGGGAGCGTCGTTGGTGTGGAGGGTTGAGAGTACGAGGTGGCCTGTCAAGGCAGCCTTGATCGCAATTTCTGCAGTTTCAAAGTCACGGATTTCACCGACCAGGATAATGTTCGGATCCTGGCGCAGGAAGGCCCTTAACGCAGCAGCGAAGTTCAGACCAATCTGTTCCTTCATCTGCACCTGGTTGATGCCCATGAGGTTGAACTCAACCGGGTCTTCGGCCGTCATGATGTTGGTCTGTACCGTATTCAAGGATTGCAGTGCTGAATACAAGGTGTTGGTTTTACCGCTTCCAGTTGGTCCGGTTACCAGCACCATCCCGTAAGGCTTGGAAATATTCCGTTGGAACTTGACGAGTGATTCGGGCTCAAAGCCGAGCCTCGTCATGTCGAGCATGAGGTTCTCTTTGTCGAGCAGGCGAAGCACGACTTTTTCGCCAAAGAGAGTGGGCAGGGTGGAAACGCGAAAGTCGAGCTCGCGCGAACGAGCATCGACCTTGACCTTGATTTTGATGCGACCGTCCTGAGGCAGACGCTTTTCCGAGATGTCCAGCTTTGACATGATCTTGACGCGCGAAATCAGTGCATCTCTCAGCTTCAAAGGAGGACGCATCACGTCATAAAGCACGCCGTCAATACGAAACCGAATGCGGAGTTCCTTCTCATAAGGCTCCACGTGAATGTCAGAAGCGCCGCGTCGGAGCGCGTCGACGAGCAGTACGTTCACGAGTCGAACGACCGGGGCGTCTTCGCTCATTCGCGAGAGCGTCGAGAGATCAATCTCTTCGTTGTCTTCAACTACCTCAACGTCTTCCGAGCGGTCGCCGGTGAAGTCGATACTATCGAGCGAAACCAAATCAGCGTGGGTGATGCCGGTATTCTGAGACGTCAACGTGCTTTCGAAGACTATTTCGTCGATTACGGCCGGCGCCAGCTCAATCTCGCGGGTGGAACTGTAATACTTTGAGATAGCGTGCTGGATGCTTGCTTCGGCAACGACGACCGGTTCCACGTTGAGTCCCGTCATGAACTTGATATCGTCCATGGCGAAGACATTGGTGGGATCCACCATTGCCAGTGTGAGCGTGGCGCCAACCCGGGAGAGAGGTAGCACCGAGTACTTCTGTGAGACTTCCTGAGGGATGAGCCGGAGAACGTTTTCGTCAATCTGAAAGAGGTCGAGATTAACTGAAGGGATGCCGTATTGCCGCGAGAGGACGGCGGTAATCATATCGTCTGTTACGAGGCCTAACTTTACGAGGTTATAGCCCAGCCGGCCTCCGTGTTCTCGCTGGTAATCGAGAGCTTCACGCAGGTGCTGAGGGCTAATGAGGTTTTCGCGGACGAGAATTTCGCCTAGTTTGGCTGACATGTGTTCCCGGATCGGATGTTTTGAAGAATTTCCCCAAGTTGGGGAAGGAAGCAGTGGAGTTACTTTGCGGGCAATCTGGAACGACCTGCCAAGAGAGCGCTAAACACTGTTGGCAAAGGGATAGTACAAGTTCAACGCAAAAGCTGTCAAGACCAATGTTTTAGGAGTAGTAATGGAGTTTTGAGTTACAGGCGTTTAGAGTTCAGCCTCTAGGCTGCGGATTTTGCTACCCACCGACGCATAATAAAGTTTGAACTCTGAACGCCGGTACTCACAGTGCACCGGTATCGTTTTAGGCCATTTCGGGATGGTGAGGCGAATCAGTTGGGATGCTAGCGAATGTACGAATCGCGAGGGTGGGCGGATTCTCGAGCGTCTCGACCCTTCGCTCTGAACGAAAAAGCCGTACCGGAGCATGAACTCCGATACGGCCATGTGGTCGAGACACGCGCTGCGTTATGGCCGGCGGCGGCGAGCAGGCGGGGCAGCGGGTTTTACATTCTCCTGCTCTTTCATCGTCTCGAGGATCGCCTTGGCATCCGCCTTCATCGTGGCATCAGTGTCGGGTGCCTTCTCGATATACCGGGCCAGGTAGTTTGCGGCTTCCTGGTACTTGGCTTTGGAAGTGCCATCGCTGCTAATCGCCCCGATGTTGAACAGCGCCTGCCCGGACCGCAAGAGTGCCTCCAGATCATCAGGGTTGGCTTCCAGAATCTTCTGGTATTGCACGAGTGCTTTATCGAAAGCGTTTGAATCAAAGAGCATCTGGGCGAGGTCGTGTTCACCCTTGGACTTTCTGACTGGATCCGTTTCCACTGCGAGATATTCTTGATAGGCAGCCTGACCGTCGTCGACTTTCGTTTGATCCGTCTTCGTGACGTAGAGCCGCATGACTTCGGCCCGGGCGGCCAAGGTAGCCAGCTTATTTGAAGCTTGTCGTTGCTGTTCGGTCGGATCCGTCGCACCAGAGGATTGTTTCTTCAACAGCTCGGCGGCTTTGTTCACAGCTTCGGCCGCTGCTTTGAAATCAGCTTGTGCTGAAGTAAGCCCGGAAGCTCTTGTCGCATCGTCCTTGGCAGTGATAGCGGCGTTGTAGCGATCGACGCCACGAGATTTCAGCGCTAGCGCCTTGTTAGTCATCAGCGCAGTCTGTTCGGGATCGGCCTGGAGTCCTTCGTCGTATTGTCGAATGGCTTCGTCCCAGTTCTTTGCGGCGCGAGCGTCGTTACCGGCCTTGAAAGTGCGGTTGATGACCGAGTTGCTGGCTTCGATCTTCTTATTGCTCTCCTCGATCTCTTTGTTCTTGGCCAGCAGCTCTTCGCGCTTTGCCTTTTCCTCAGCGCTCTCTTTGGCGCCAGCGGCCGGTGCTTCACCGGTTCGTGCCGCGGCGGCTTTGACGTCTTCGAAAGTTGGTCGCTGGCCGTCGCCCGGTGCTAGTTCGAAAGCATAATCGACGCCCTTTCCAGCTCTGATTCCACCCTGCCAGGTTGGGCGCGCTGAAGGGTGGCTAACCACGACTGTGTACACGCCGATAAAAGGCAGGCCCGCGAAGACGAACTCGCCCTTCTTGTTCGTCTTGGTGTTGTATTTGCCGGGCAAATCGGTGCGGTACACATCGATGAAAGCCTCGGCCGCGGGCACTTTCTTACCATCAGCCTGCGTAATCGTCGCGTGGCCGCGAAGCTCACCACTTTGCGCAACTGCGGCAACCGCGTTTCCCAAAACCAGAGTGATAGCGGCGATAATCAGAAACAACTGTCTTGGAAACATCTAATCTTCCTCCAAACAAAGCGGGCTTGAATTGGTCTAGCGGGAGAGATTCTTAGGATGCGCTCATCCCGCACTAAAGTTGTAATTTTAACGTTTTGCAGAACCTAAAGTTAATGAGCATATCGCCCACTGTCAAGCGACGTACGAGATTGGATCCGTCAGACGTGCTGCTTTGAAAGCACGAAGGCGAAGCGCGCATGAATCGCAGGTTCCGCACGCTTGCTCGGACTGCCGATAGCAAGACCAGGTTAGCTCGAGCGGCGCACCTAGTTTTACTCCGAGTTCGACGATCTCGGACTTCTTCAACGCGATTACGGGAGTGCGAATTTCAACTTGGGTTTCCGGTCGCGTCCCGAGCTTAATGACCTTCTGAAAGGCCTCATAAAACTCCGGCCGGCAATCGGGATATCCGGAAGAGTCTTCTGCGACTGCTCCTATATATATGATCGAAGCGCCAATCACTTCTGCCCAGCTCGTCGCGATTGCCAACAGATGAGCATTCCGAAAGGGAACGTAACTGGTGGGGATTTGTCGCGTTGAGAGATCTGCTTTAGAGATCGGAATCTTCGAGTCAGTTAAAGATGAGCCCCCGATTCGGCTGAGATGTTCGATTGAGACTGACATACGATGTTCGACACGATAATGATCGGCGAGTTCTTCGAAGGCACGGCGCTCGCGTTTTTCTGTCCGCTGGCCATAAGAAACATGCAGGAACGCCAGCTCCTCATTCTCTTCGCTTGCGATCGCGGCAGTAACGCATGAATCCATACCGCCCGAAACCAGGCAGACTGCTAAGGTAGTGTTCTGTAAACCTTTGCTGACACCCTGGTCAGCGTTTTCGTCGGAACCGCCCATCAAACTCCTCTGGCCTCGGCGCCCCAGATGTACTTATGCAATTGAAGCTGCATTCGAACGTTCAAGCCACTCGTCGAAATCCAATCTGCCAGTGCTTGAAGGTCAATCGAATTCCAAACCGGAGAGATGAGTATCGCCCTGGCGCGCTGCTCGAGTTCGTACTGCTGGATAATTTCCCGCGCGTAATCCCAGTCGCCGCGATCCGCTATTACAAATTTGACTTCATCTCGACAGGCGCGCAAACGTCCAAGGTTGGGCCAATGGTTCCGTTCAGCTTCACCGGAAGCAGGGCATTTCACGTCCAGGATTATGGCCGCGCGGGGATCGACTCCTTCGACAGAAACGAAACCGCCAGTTTCGATCAGTACCTCGTAATCTTGGTCGCAGAGTTGCTGAATCAAGTTCAGGGCTTCCTTTTGCGCGAGCGGTTCGCCACCGGTAACCTCGACTAACTTGCAACCAAGAGCCCGAACCTGCTTGAGAATATCTGTGATTGCAACGTGTTCACCGCCAGTGAAAGTGTATTCACTATCGCACCAGACGCAGCGCATCGGACAACCCGTGAGGCGCACAAACGCGCAGGGCCGGCCGGCGTGTGTTGATTCGCCTTGAATCGAACGGAAGATCTCAGTTATGCGCAGCATTCTTAAGCGGAATCTAACTTAGCGGTAAATGGGTGTCAAAGTTAGGGGCCAACGTCCTTGGCTTATAAGCACGTCGCCATGATCGTGCTGACTTTGAGAATCGGAATCTGTTTCTTGCGGCAACTGACAGTTGGATGAGACATCAAAGCCCATAGTCCTTGTTTCGCAGCCAGAACAGCGCCCAGCATTGAACACGGCGTGATAGCATTAATCGATTTTATGTGTGGTGCCTGTTTCGGAAATGGTGAGCCAACGGCCTGCAGATTGTGAACATGAGAATCCCCCGGTGAGTCGAAGAGCAGAACAGATCGATG
This sequence comes from Pyrinomonadaceae bacterium, assembly GCA_041744295.1. Classification (GTDB taxonomy): domain Bacteria; phylum Acidobacteriota; class Blastocatellia; order Pyrinomonadales; family Pyrinomonadaceae; genus PSRF01. Next base: position 8,772 of record JBGTLE010000083.1, read on the forward strand.
ACACAGTGGCAGAAGGTGCGCGCGAATTGCTCGCGCGTGCAACCGATTCGCGCGAGTTGGACCTGGCCGCACTTTTGCCGCGCGTTCGACAAGTGATCGATAAGTATCTTTTAAGAGACGACCCGAATGCTTCAATAGCATCGATCGCTTCATTCATGGAAGAGCTGCTCGCGGATGACCTTTGTCTCGTCCTCGCGTGCGAACGAAGTGATCAAACGGCCTGGGATGATCTGGTGCAGCGCTTCTCGGCGACGGTGCGTTCCGCTGCTCGTTCTGCTACTGCAAATGAGGATGCAGCCGAGGATTTGGCCCAATCGATCTGGGCTGAGCTCTACGGACTCCGCGTGCGCGAAGACGGTACGCGGGCGAGTAAGCTGGCTTACTACGCCGGTCGCGGTTCGCTTGCCGGCTGGCTGCGTGCCGTGGTGGCTCAACTCGCGATCGATCAGCATCGCAAACAGTGCCGGCTGGTACAGACTGAGGAAGACGCTGATTTTGATCGACTGGCAAGTGATGAAGAGAACACAGCGCACGCGGTAACGATGGGTACGGGTAATCCCGAACAGGCGTTGACCGACAAGTTGGCCGGCGCTGAGATTCAGGATGCACTGGCCCGATCAATTCAGGAGTTGTCAGGCGATGATCGCCTGCTTGTAAAGCTCTATTATTTTGATGATCTGAGATTGCGAGAGGCGGGGGCAGTTCTCGGCGTACACGAAGCCACGGCGAGCCGCCGGTTAACAAGAATTCACAACGATCTGCGGGCTTCGGTTCAGCGCATACTGGTTGATGAGCAGGGTTGGACAAAGATCGAAGCTGAGCGGGCCTTCTCAGAAGTGGCCTTGCATCTGGAGACTGAATTCGAACCGCTGCTGGCTGGTCAGAGCGCTGGGGATGGAAGGGCAGAAGTCAGTTAATGCAAGCAAAGCAAGTTAGCGCCGTTCTAAACACGGCTGGGTCTCAATATGAAGCACGCTGACAAAAACGAGGTTGATATTCTGCTGCGAAGTCTTGCGAAGCGTTCGCAACTCGCAACGGCTGTCGACGCTGCTGCTGAAGGTGATCATCTCGACGTTGATGAAGTCAGTTCATATGCCGAGGACGCGCTGCCGTCTGCAGCTCGTGCTCGGTACACGGCCCACATTGCTGACTGTGCGAACTGTCGGAAGTTGGTGAGTAATCTGACGCTGAGCGCCGGAGATCCTGCACGAGAAGCTAAAGATCCTGAGCCGGCAAAAAGTTTTTGGCAAAAGCTGGCCCCGTTCTTCTCGCCGGCCGTTTTGCGATATGCGGCTCCGGCACTGGCGCTGACTGCGATCATTGTTGTTGGTTTGATCGCCCTGAGGCAGCCGGGTAGCTCTGATTTAGCGCGCCAAACAGCGCCCCTCAACGAGCCAACAACGCCTGGAAATGAAGCCGTTGCTGAAAAGTTTGGTTCGCCTGTGCTGGACGATAAGCTCCAGACCAAACCTTACAAAGGCGATGATGCCGAGGCAGTTGTGATCCCGAAGGAAGAGTCAGCACGATCAAACGAGAGTGTGGCTGCGGTGGGGAACAAAGACCAGCCTGCGAAAACGGCGGATTCGAGCGAGGTAGCCGCACAGCCCACGTACGCTCCTGAGCCGGCCACAGCACCGCCCCCGGCACCAAAAGCGGCTGAAGAGAAGCAGAGCGAAGCTGAGAAACCCAAGGAGACCGAGAGCCGAATACAAACGGATGAACAAAAGACGCGAGACGTAATCGCAAAGAACGACCGTGCAGCAGCAGGAGGTATCACGGCAAGGAAGCTCGAGAACCTACCAGCGGCGAGTCGGCGCGCCGGTGTCCGCAAAGATGAATCGGCCTCGACTGATAAGAAGAAAGCGGCGACGGAGGAAGAGACTCGATCGGTTGCGGGCCGGCGTTTTCGGCGCGAGGGAAATTCATGGATTGACACGGCGTACAATCAGGGTGCAAGTGTTGTGAAGGTCAACCGCGGTTCAGAGCAGTTTCGCGCGCTGGTAGCGGATGAGCCAGGTCTGAAGACGGTGAGCGAGGAACTTTCCGGGTCAGTGATCGTAGTTTGGAAGGGCCGAGCGTATCGAATTGAGTGAAAGTAAGACAGAACACAGAAAACAGAACACAGAACACAGAATCTCGGTCAGACGCGTTAAGACATCCAAGTAAGCACTCTGAACTCTGAGTCTGAATCTGAATTCTGTTTTCTGTGTACTGTATTCTGTCTTTCGTCTTCTGCTCCTGGAGGCCGCGTCATGTACTGTGCGTCGTGTGGCAACGAGATCAGCGTTGAACTGAAATACTGCAATCGCTGCGGTGCAAACCTCACTCAAGGTATGCAAAACGTGCCGGTGATGGTGCCGGTACCGATCAAGCTTACCGCGCCTACTTTGATTGTGGGTCTGACGATTCTGGGCGGCTTGGGCGTGATTATCTCCGGAGCGAGGGAACTCGCTGGAATGCACGTCCACCCGGCGGCTTTGACCTGGATGGTGCTTTTCGGAATGGCCACGCTGTTTGGCTGCACTGCGCTGCTGCTTCGCTTCTGCTTGAAATTAGTTTCACTGCAGCGCGAAGCGCGCCAGGTTGAAACGAAGAATCCGCAGCCGGCTCTTTCTCCGCCGCAACCAAGCTTTATCCCGCCGCCGCAACTCACGCCCAGGCTTGATCACGTTCCGAGTGTGACAGAACATACCACCCGCACGTTCTCTCCTATCTACAAAGAGCCAAAGCATTAACGCGTAAGTTGGTAGCGCGGCGGACGCGATGCTACCGTTTTGGTACTGACTTCATTGCTGAACCAGGTACGTGATTCTGTATTCTGCGTTCTGTTTTCTGTATTCTTCCCCAATGAATCTGAGCCGCAGTCTTCGACTAGCAACCTCCGCAGCAGTCTTGCTTTCTCTCTTTCCAACATTGATAGCACAGACAATGAAGTCGAGCGCGACTCGATCCGCGCAAAGATCCACCGCAAAACAGAATGCTCAAATCGCGAGTATCGTTCGTGAGATCAACGCCGCGAATATCGAGCGCTCGATACGAAAGTTAGTTTCCTTCGGTACCCGCAATACTCTTTCAGTTCAAAACGATCCGAATAGAGGAATCGGGGCCGCGCGCGATTGGCTTTACTCGGAATTTCTCAAAGCGGCCGCAGCTTCTGAAGGGCGCATGACAGTTGAAAAGCAGACTTTCGAGCAACCAAAAGCTGCACGGATTCCTTCGCCAACCATGCTTACGAACGTGGTGGCTACGTTAAGAGGTTCGCAGCCGGAATCTGAGCAACGGGTGTACGTAGTCAGTGGCCACTACGATTCAATGTGTGGCAGCCCAACCGACGGAGAGTGTGACGCGCCGGGAGCTAATGACGATGCGTCAGGCACCGCCGCAGTGCTCGAAATAGCACGCGTCATGGCGAGACATAAGTTCGACGCCACGATTGTTTTCATGGCGGTACCTGGCGAAGAGCAGGGGTTGTTGGGCGCCACTTACTTTGCCGAGGAGGCAAAGAAAAAGGGGACTAACATCGAAGCGATGTTTACGAATGACATCATCGGGAACACGCTGGGCGGCAACGGCGTACGCGATCGCAGAACAGTGCGTGTGTTTTCCGAGGGTGTGCCTTCCAACGAGAAGCCCGAAGAAGCAACCGTTCGTCGGGGAGTGGGTGGTGAGAATGATTCTGCATCGCGACAACTGGCGCGGTTCATTCGCGAAGTAACCGACCGTTATGTGCCGGCGATGAATGTGCTGATGGTCTATCGACGCGATCGATACTTGCGCGGTGGCGACCACATTCCGTTTCTGGAGCGCGGCTTTGCGGCCGTCAGGTTTACCGAGCCGAACGAAGACTACACTCATCAGCACCAAAACGTTCGAGTTGAAAACGGCGTACGATATGGCGACCTGCCGGAGTTCGTCGACTTCGCCTACGTGGCCAACGTTGCACGTGTGAATGCGGCGGCGCTAGCAATGCTGGCGTTGGCACCGGCACGCCCAAAGGCTGTGAATATCCTGACTGCGAGATTGACGAACGACACTGATTTGAAATGGCAAGCGAATACCGAGCCCGATCTCGCCGGCTATGAGATTGTTTGGCGGGAGACGATTTCACCGGTTTGGACGAATGCCCAGGTGGTGGGAAACGCGACGAGTCACACGATCAAGGGCTTGTCCAAAGACAACTATTTCTTCGGTGTGCGTGCGCTTGATCGGCAAGGAAATCGCAGCCCCGTCAGTTTCCCCGTTCCGCTCGGCCGCACGGTGCCGCCGCGTTCAGCGACTCCGGACCCACGACCGTAATCTTGAGACGTATTAGCCGCTCGATGGCTTCGTGGTTTCTTATGGTCGTGGTTTTTCCGACCTTTTGTCTCCACTCAGCGTCTAACGTCTTGCCTAAGAAAATCGCCCGAGCTCCCCAGACTCATTCCCAAAGGTATCTATTATGAGAACTTTCAAATCACACCCCAGTCTCAAGTGTTCATTGGCCATCTTTTTCGTCTTCGCCCTGCTGAGCTCCACTTTGGGTGTCGGCGTGACAGCCCAAAAGAAATCTTCGCAGCAGCCCCGACTCACTGACGATCAGAAAATCGTCCATGTGCTGAACCGTCTGGCTTTCGGTGCCCGGCCGGGCGATGTCGAGCGAGTCAAGGCCATGGGCATCGAGAACTACATCAGGCAACAATTGAGTCCCGAAAAGATTAGCGACTCGCTCGCCCAAACAAAAGTAAAAGATTTGGCGACCCTTTCAATGACCACGGCCCAGCTTTACGAAAAGTTTCCGCAGCCCAGTCAGCTGCTTCGCCAACTGGAAAGACGAGGTGATCTTCCTGCGGACCTCGCCGCAGCCCAAAAGAACCGAGCGAACGGCCAAACCGCGCCCGCGCCGGGCGCCATGATGAACGACGAGCAGGCGATGCAGAACGAGAATACCGGCCCGGCAAATCCGAGCGTGCCGAACGCGAACCCACCGGAGAATGCAGAGTATCGCCGAGCGCTGCGACAGTATTACGCCGAGAACGGATTGCAGTTGCCGCAACGCATCATCGCTGAGCTGCAGGCGTCGCGAATCCTGCGCGCGGTCTACAGCGAAAGGCAGTTGAATGAAGTGATGGTGGACTTCTGGAGCAACCACTTCAACGTGTTTGCCGGCAAAGGCGCGGATCGCTGGCTGCTGACCTCTTATGATCGCGACACGATTAGACCGAACGCGATGGGCAACTTTTCCGAGCTGCTGCAAGCCACTGCGCAAAGCCCGGCGATGCTTTTCTATCTCGACAACTTTCAAAGTGTTAGTCCGAACGCACAGTTGGGCCGCGGCAATGGCCGGCGACGAAATGACGTTCAGCCTGACATTCGTATGGGAGACCGCCGGCAACGTCTGCCGAATCGCAATCCGGAAATGCGGGCTCAGCAGCTTGGGAGTGCAATGCCCGAGCGGCCCGAGAATCCGCCGGCGCAACGGATGCGTCGTGGCATTAACGAAAACTACGCGCGCGAGTTGATGGAACTACACACACTCGGCGTTGATGGTGGATACACGCAAAAAGACGTTCAGGAAGTAGCGCGCTGCTTTACCGGCTGGACCATCTTTGCGCCGCGCGGTGGTGGCGCGGCCGCGGCGGCAATCATTGGTGCGGCGGCTCGCGAGAGTGCCGGAAGCTTCTTCTTTAACGCACGCGCGCACGACGACGGTGAGAAGATTGTGCTCGGTCATAAGATTCCTGCGGGGGGCGGAATCAAAGACGCGCTGACCGTGCTCGACATTCTCGCGAATCATCCGGCTACCGCGAAGTTCATCTCCGCAAAACTCGTGCGCTACTTTGTGATGGACTCGCCGCCGCCGGCGCTGATCGATCGTGTTGCCGCCGTCTTTACCAAATCAAAAGGCAACATCCGCGAAACCCTGAGTGCGATCTTCTTTTCGCCCGAGTTCAATTCTGCGGAAGCTTACCGAGCGAAAATTAAACGTCCTTTTGAATTGGCGATGAGCGCCATTAGAACTCTGGGTGCGGAAACAAATGGTAACCCGCAACTTCATCAGTGGATCGCGCGCATGGGCGAACCGATTTACGGCTATCAAACTCCGAATGGGTATTCCGACACGGCTGAGAGTTGGGTCAATACCGGCGGTCTGCTTGAACGAATGAACTTTGGCCTGGCGCTCGCCAGTAATCGAATTCCTGGAACGCGTGTCGAGCTGAGGCAATTTCTTGAAGGTTCGCCCAACGCGGACAAACGGCTAGTGATGGATCGCTTTCTGAACGTAATCATTGCCGGTGACATTTCTGCCGAAACGAAAGAGACGCTGCTGAAGCAGTTGGACCAGCCGGTGACGATCGTTGCGCGAACGTCGCAGCCATCCGAATCGTCAGAGGCTATGGAGCGCGAGGGCGAAATGGAGCAAAGGCCTCGCAGACGCGAGTCGGCTCGAGCGGAAGCCAACGTGCTTGATCCGGTTACGAGGATCGTCGGGTTAATTCTCGGTTCGCCCGAGTTTCAACGACAGTAAGAATAATCCACAGATTGCACCGATTACGCAGAAGTGAGCTATTGACTTGCGGAGATGAGCATTACAGGTTTTTGCCGTTCTTAGAATCTGTGAAAGCTGCGTAATCAGCCGATAGATTTAGGAGTCATCATGAACAGACGTTTCTTTTTGAGGTCAGGTGGTGTCGCTCTCGCGAGTATCGGCGTTTCACTTTCCACGCCCTCATTTCTTGAGCGCACTGTACTGGGGCTGACACGCGAGCCAGTCACCGGTGGCCGCAGGAAAACACTTATCGCGATCTTTCAACGCGGTGCGGTCGATGGCCTGAACATGGTCGTTCCGTTCGGTGAAGGCAGCTATTACGACTGGCGACCGTCGATTGCGATTCCGAAACCATCAAATGGAAACGGCGAGGCGGCCGTTGATCTAGACGGCTTCTTTGGATTGCATCCGGCGATGAGATCGTTTCACTCGCTTTGGAGTTCTCAGCAACTGGCGATCGTCCACGCCGCGGGTTCTCCTGACAACACTCGTTCTCACTTTGACGCGCAGGACTACATGGAATCGGCCACGCCCGGTGTGAAGTCGACTCAGGCAGGCTGGTTGAATCGATATCTGCAGAGCAAACCGGACACGGATCGTTCGCTCTTCCGCGCCGTCTCGATGACGCAGAACACGCCCCGAGTAATGCAGGGGTCTGCACCAACTTTAGCAATCTCCAATCTCAACGACTTCACCATCCGTGCCGGCAGATCTTCCGCCAGTGTTCAGGGCGGATTCGAAGCGATCTACGAGCAGACTGCGAACGACGCGTTGGGTGGCACCGGCAAAGAGACTTTCGAAGCGGTCAACTATCTGAAACAAGTGAATCCGAGTCAGCACCGACCGCAGAACGGCGCGCAGTATCCGCGATCGCGGTTTGGTAATTCGCTTATGCAGATTGCTCAACTGATCAAGTCGGGAGTCGGACTCGAAGTCGCGTTTACGGATGTTGGTGGTTGGGACACGCATGTGAACCAGGGAAGCTCCCAGGGCCAACTCGCCAACCGATTACAGGATTTCGCAAATGGCATTTCGGCATTGGTAAAAGACCTGGGCCCACGAATGGATGACGTGGTGATTCTTACGATGTCGGAATTCGGACGTACGGTGAGAGAGAACGGCAATCGCGGAACCGACCATGGCCACGCGAATGCGATGTTCGTGATCGGCGGCAGTGTTAAGGGCGGCAAGGTCTATGGTGACTGGCCGGGTTTGAAGAGCGATCGGCTCTACGAAGGCCGCGACCTGGCCTTGACCACAGACTTTCGCGATGTCTTCGGTGAAGTTGCGAAGCGACATCTGGGAACGAAGAATCTTCAGACTGTATTTCCTGGCTATGCAGTGAGTGAAGCAAAGTATCGAGGATTCCTGGCATGAGGACAGGATTTGCAGGATTTTCAGGATAGTAAGCAGCGTAATCTGACTGCTAGGCGTGAGCAGAGTAATCTGAACTTCTAGCTTCTCTTGTTAATCCTGCGAATCCTGCAATCCTGCAGGATTTTCAGGATAGTTAGCGGCTGACTGCTACGCGTTAGCAGAGTAATCTGAACTTCTCAGATTCTCATGTTAATCCTGCGAATTTTGCAATCCTGTGAAAAGTTTACCAGCGGAGTCGGCCGAATCGATTAATCAAGTACAGCATCACGACGGCAATTAAGGAAACAATCACCGCCAACGTAAACGCCTCGTTATCTTTCCCCGCCTGGACAGCATCGTAAATCGCCACCGAAGCAGTTTGCGTCTTTCCCGGAATATTTCCCGCAATCATTATCGTCACGCCAAAGTCGCCCAGTGCGCGCGCAAATGCGAGTGCAGTTGCGGCCAGCACGCCGCGCGAAGCTAACGGCAGTGTCACGCGAAAGAAGATTAATCGGCTATTAAGGCCCAACGTGCGGGCAGCAGCCTCAAGTTCGGAATCAACACCCTCGAAAGCCGCTCGCAGACTCTTTGTCACGAGCGGCAGTGCATGGATAGTCGCCGCGATAATTGCAGCGGTCACCGTGAAGGTCAGGCGAATCCCAAACTGTTCATAAAGAAAAGCACCGACCGCGGAGCGCGTGCCAAGCAAGACCAGCAGGTAATAGCCAAGCACGGTTGGTGGCAGCACCAGCGGTAATGTGATCAATGCGTCGAGGAGGTTGCGTCCCGGAAATCGTTTACGCGCGAGCAGCCATGAGAGCGCGGAGCCCGCGATGAGTGCGATCAGTGTGGCCGCGCCTGCAACGGCAAAAGAAAGTCGGATGGGGAACCAGTCAATAGAGGTTATTTCCACGAGAGAAGAGGTCAGAAGTCAGAAGTCAGAAGTCAGATGTCAGATGTCAGAAGTCAGAAGTCAGATCCGGAAGCATAACTTGAAACTCGAAACTTGAAACTCGAAACTCGAAACTGGTACTCAGCACTCATTACTCAGCACTCCGTCCTTACCTGCCCAGCGTTGCGATTATGCGCAGCGGTCCGCCGCTCCCATTCTTGATCTTCATCGGCAGGGCAATCACCGAGAAGCCTCGCAAGGGTAGTTGATCGAGGTTCGCCACGTTCTCGAATGCCGGGATGTTCTTCTCAAACAAGATGCGGTGGCTTTCGTAGGTGGTGGACTGACCGTAGTCGATGCTCGCCGTATCGAGGCCGATCGCTTTGATGGTTCGATTCAATGTTAGCCATTTCGCGGCGTCCGGATGCAGGCCAGGGAAATGGAGCTTGGCCACTGCCGCGGCCCCGCGTTCGTCGGTTCCCAGATATTTCTTGCGGTCCGGATAGTGCTTTCCAAATCCTGTCCGCAGGAACACGATTGCGCCTTGAGGAATCCGGCCATTCACCTGCTCCCAACTTTCCAGATCCGCCACGGAGACTCGATAGTCCGCATCAGCCGCCGCTTGCTTCGTGACATCGATGACGACTGCGATCCCCATCAGTTGCTCGAGCGGGATCTGATCCACCGAGTACTTTCCGCGTGCGAAGTGCACTGGCGCATCGATATGCGTGCCGCCATGTTCCGCTGCCGAATACTTGTAAGCGGAATAGTAGTAACCGCCCTCGGTGTCGCCTTCGAAGTCTTTGGTTAGTTTAAAGCTCTCCGCGGTAGGCCAGTAGACGCTCCTTGAGTCGAATGGATGAGTAAGATCTATCACGCGTCGTTCTTGAGCCGGCGTCTCAGCACTGAACGCAGCAACGAGAAGCAACGAGCAGATCAGGGAAGCGAACGTTCTCATGCGAGTCCTCCGACGAATAAAGCTTATGGCTGGACGCGTATGTTAACTCAGGCGGGATGAAGGATGAAGGAGAAGGAGGAAGGATGAAGGAGGAAGGATGGGATCAAATCGGCAGGTCGTTCAAATACGGGCAGCAGTCAGATTTGGTTGCCGATCAGCCTTCATCCTTCATCCTTACTTCAATACGCCGGGCTGAGGCGCTCCTTCTCCTTCCGTCGCGTCTCCTGAAATCGCAACACGACGTTCGCAAGAATTGAACCAATCACGATTCCACAGAGGTCCCACTGCAGATCGGTTGCCGTGTCGTGCTTGCTCCAGATTCTCTGCCCCTGGAAGTAGAGTTCGTCCCAGAGTTCAATCAGCTCATAAAACGCCGAGAGACTGAACATTGTCATGGCCGCAAAGAAAGTCGATAGGCGCAGAGAGAGTTTGTACTTCAGGTGCCCCAGCACTCCCATCATCAACCAGACGATAACCGGAGTAATCAGGGCCTGCACCGTCAGGTGCGAAAACTCGTCGTACTGAATTGGCCCAAATCGCTGCCCGTACATGCGGAAATAATTTCCCAGCGCGTCAACTTCCATCGCGAGAAACACCAAGGCGAGCAACGCCAGCGGGATGCGCAAGCCGAAGCGCGTGCGGGCGTAGGCGTAGATCGCTGCTAGAAAGAGGATGCCGAAGGCGGTGTTGAAGGCGAGGGAGAGGTAACACATCTTGAGCAGGAAAGCCGATCCGCTGAGAAAGAGAAATACGACCAATGGTAATTCGAGCTGGCGGCGAAGCTGAGTCATCTTTGCGCTCCTGGAACAGATTCGGTTCAAAGAAAGTCCGTAGACGAAAACCTGCGCGTGAGATTCGCAAGCCTCGTTCCGATGCTGCCGGTGAAGGATCTCGATGTTCAAGGTTAATCAAGAGCGTCCTGGAGCCTAACTCTCAAAAAGGTGAACCTGTCACCGTTGCCAGTTTCAGAACCACTGACTTCAGCTCACTCTCCCAAGCTTGAAAGTCTCACTGTTAGGAAGGCGGACCCGGTCCCCGCTGCAAGCTTCATAACCACTAACTTTCAGCTCACCTCTCAAGCTTAAAAGTCTCGCTGTTAGGAAGGTCGAGCCTGTCCCTAGCACTCACTCCGAGTTCATCTCCCAAGCTTTTTAAGTATTTTGGAAGTTGAGTGGTTGTGAAGAAGTGGGGACAGGGTCCACCTTCCTGACAGTGAGACTACGCAACACTTCTGTTTCCGCCCGAACATCGAGGTCGATAACCACTCTTCCAAGCGTTACAATCCACAAGCTCATGACCGCACTACTAACATCGATCATCCGATACGACTCCGTTGGTTCGACGAATACGGAAGCGACGAAGCTTGCTATATCAGGAGCGGCGGAAGGAACTTGCGTGGTTGCTCGCGAACAGACCGCTGGCCGTGGGCGTCTCGAGCGTGAATGGATCTCGCCTCTCGATGCCGGACTCTACTTCAGTCTCGTGCTCCGGCCGCAGATTGAGTTCAAGTTTTTCCCTTTGGTCACGCTGATGGCTTCACTTGCAGTTCGCGACGCGCTTACCGAGGCCTGCGGTTTGGAGACAGACATCAAATGGCCCAACGATGTGCTTGCGAATGATCGAAAGCTATGCGGCATACTTGCCGAAACAGTTGAAACTGAAAGCGGACGCGCTGTGGTTCTGGGAATCGGGATCAATCTTACCAACAACAGTCTGCCACCCGAACTTGGTGACGTTGCCACTTCAATAGCAGGAGCAGCGGGTAAGAATCCGGATTACGAAGCTGTGCTCGCAACTCTTACGAAAGCGCTCGGCCGCTGGTACGAGCATTTGCAGTCGGCAGGGGGCGCTTCAACAATCATCGAAGAGTGGCGCCGCGCTTCGTCTTACGCTGAGGGCAAGCGAGTTTGCGTTTCGAATAACGGTGAGAGATTTGAGGGAGTTACTGCAGGGCTTGAGATCGACGGCGCGTTGCGGATAGCAACCAGTGACGGCAAGATTGTTATCGTGCGCGCGGGAGACGTGGCTGCCGTAAGACCTGTGAATAGATGAGAGGCTGGGATTCAGATTGTAGGCGGAGACGCGGGGACGCGGGGCACGGAACGCGGAGACGCGACGCGGGGACACGGAGACGCGGAGATGCGGAGATGCGGAGAGGCGAAGACGGCTGGAGAATTTGCAGGTCGGGAAGGGTGGTTTACCCCCGCTCATCCACTGTCACTCTTTACGAAGCGATATGCTTGATTCAAAAAAGATCGTTCTAACCACTTTCGGTTCTTACGGCGACATCCACCCCTACATGGCGCTCGCGATGGAGCTGCAAGCACGCGGCCACGCACCAGTGATCGCCACCAGCGCGCTCTACAAAGAGAAGATCGAAAGCGCGGGTCTGGATTTCTTCCCGGTCCGTCCTAACCTGCCGCCGCCACAGGAGCAGGAACAGGAAATGATGGACAAGATCATGGAACCGCGCACTGGTCCAAAGTTTCTGATCGATGAGATTATTCTTGCCTCATTAAGCGAAAGTTACGACGATTTGGTTGCAGCAATCGCTGGGGCGGATCTGCTGATCACTCATCCGACGACTTTCGCCGGACCGCTTGTCGCGCGAAAGTTTTCGATTCCATGGATTTCAACCGTGCTGGCGCCGGTGTCGTTTTTCTCCGCGTACGATCCGCCAGCACCTCCGTACTGGCCTTGGATCGGAAAGTTGAAAGTCCTCGGCCCGGGTTTTATGAAAGCGTTGCTCAACTTTGTGAAGCGAGGATTTACACTCAAACCCGTTGAAAGTCTTCGTCGCGAGCTTGGGATTGGCGAGTATGGCCATCCGATGTTCGAAGGCCAGCACGCTCCTGACCTTGTGCTTGCACTTTTTTCACCGCTCTTTGCCGCGCCCCAACCTGATTGGCCCAGGCAGGCGCAAGCAGTCGGGTTCGCTTTCTATGATGGTCATCGCGAACTGGTGATGCCGGAATCGCTGTCTGAGTTCCTTGCCGCAGGCCCACCGCCAATCGTCTTTACCCTTGGTTCATCGGCAGTCTGGGTGGCCCGGGATTTCTTTCATGAGAGCATCGCCGCGGCCACGGCACTCGGCCAACGCGCCGTTCTACTTATCGGCGATGAACGCAATCGGCCCAGAGAGACTTTGCCGCCGGGCATCGTTGCGGTGGACTATGCGCCGTACCAATCATTGCTGCCGCAGGCGAGCGTCATGGTCCACCACGGCGGCGTGGGCACCACTTCACAGGGACTTCGCGCGGGCGTGCCGACGCTTATTGTTCCGTTTGCCTTTGACCAGCCCGACAATGCAGCGCATGCCGCCCGGCTTGGCACCAGTCGCACGATCTATCGAAAATATTACCAGGGTAAGCGAGTGGCCCAGGAACTTGATGTTCTTCTGAGCAAGCCTCAATATGCAGCCAAAGCCCGCGCGGTTGGCGAGCAGCTAAGGCAGGAACAGGGGACCGCCCGGGCCTGCAACCTGATAGAAGAATTCCTGCGCAACAATAAAACCAAATCAGCGGAGAAACCGGAAGCTGTCTATGCTGCTAGTCATTGACGTCGGCAACACGAATACTTCACTGGGTGTTTATGACGGGACGGCGCTGGTGGCCCATTGGCGGCTGACAACTAACCGCGCGCGTACGGTGGACGAGTATGGAGTGCATGCGCGGAACCTGTTCCAACTCGCGGGACTCGACTTCAAAGCAATCACTGCGATCGCGATTGCTTCGGTCGTGCCGCCGCTCAATTACACGCTGCGAACGATGGCCGAGACGTACTTTAATCTCACGCCGTTGTTTGTGGACGATACCAGCCTCACTGGCTTGAAGATTCTTTACGAGCCTGCCTCGGACGTCGGCGCAGATCGGATCGTCGATGCGGTTGCGGCCATCGAGAAATATGGCGCGCCGTGCATCATCGTGGATTTCGGCACCGCGACAACCTTCGATGTGATCAATGAGCAGGGTGCGTATCTCGGCGGCGTGATCACGCCGGGAATAATGATCTCTGCCGACGCCTTGTTCGAACGAGCGGCGAAGCTTCCGCGCGTCGATATCAAACGTCCGCAACGCGTGGTCGGATCATCGACGACGACGGCTATGCAATCCGGTCTTTATCATGGCTACACCGGGCTGGTTGACGGTGTTTTGCGAAAGATTATTGAAGAGGTGGGAGGAAAGCCGCGCGTTATCGCCACTGGTGGGCTGGCGAGACTGATTGCTACCGGTTCGGAATTCATAGATGAAGTTGATGAAACGCTGACTCTGGAGGGTTTGCGATTGATCTATGAGAAGAACCGGTAATCACGCAACTTCAATCACAACTTCTGACAGTGAACTCGTCAACTCCCGATCAAACTTGAGTGAGACTTTCAAGCCTGATTGAGACCCTCAGGGTTGAGAGATTGATGTGGAAAGTACTTAAGAAACATCCGCTTGGCGGTCGGCGTACTAGCCGCGTAATCTAGACTCTCGTCAAAATAGTCAGTCACCATACGTACGGAGTTTCCCATGCGATTTCCAAAAATTCGGAGGAACTTTGAACTTTGTACTTGGTGCCTGTTAGTTTACGTATCTCGATAATCAAAGGAACGTGAAACTAGAAACTGCTGTTTGGGGAAGGAAGTCCTTCCCCTTTCTTTTTCTCGGCTGTTTGCTAATCTAAGCACCCAACTTGAACTACTTTAACTACTTCACCGAAATCGAAGACGCTTTTGTTCGCCGTCGCGGAAAGCATCTCATGCTGAGCCCGATGGATTGGGCGCTCATCGAGAGTTGGAAAGAGATGAAAGTTCCGCTGCACGTGGCGTTGCGCGGTATCGAGAAGTCGTTTGACTCGTGGGAATCGAAGCCACGCAAGCGTTCCGTCAAGTCGTTGCTCTATTGCCAGGAAGAAGTGGAAGCTCAGTTTGCCGAGTGGCTGGAAACCAGAGTTGGTGAGCAAAAACCCGAAGAGACTGCAGCCGATGCCGCTCTGCCGCGTGCCGCAATCCTGGCGCACTTGCAGCGCGCTCGTCTGAATCTGTTGGCATTGGCTGCCGATCGCAAGCAGTCACGGGCGGATGAACTTGCGGAGGCATTTGACCGTGTCGGCATTCTGCTGAACGATCTTGAGAATGAGTTCACGCCAACTTCTTCTCCTGACGCACAGAAGCTTGAGACTTCTTTGACCGGACTTGAACGAGTATTAACGGATGCGGTTCGTCTGGCCGTTTCAACGGAACAGTTAGCTTCGTTTGAGACGGAAATCAAAGGACAGTTGAAGCCCTACAAGAGCAGTATGGACAAAGCGATTTACACACAGACATTTGAGAACCTGTTGCTGAAGCGCCTGCGGGAGCATTTTGCCGTGCC
The DNA here is from genome assembly GCA_041744295.1 of Pyrinomonadaceae bacterium. GTDB lineage: Bacteria > Acidobacteriota > Blastocatellia > Pyrinomonadales > Pyrinomonadaceae > PSRF01. Next base: position 23,864 of record JBGTLE010000083.1, read on the forward strand.
GCGGCTCAGTTTGTTTTACCTCTAACTTTGGATCGCGCCGCCGCAGTTACGTTGTGCTCGGCGGCGTTTTCCTCAAACAGTCCGCAAAGGAGAACATCATGGCTGAAATGACGATTAGACGATTCAGCGTATTCTCGGTGGCAAAGATGCAGGCGCTACTCATGTTTGTGATGGGTTTAATCTTCGGAGTTATTTACGGACTCTTCTTCATGTTGTTTGGCGCCGCGATGTCAGCGCTGGCGCCTACCGGTGAAGGTCAGGCGATGGGCGGCATCAGCTCGATCGTGATTGGACTGCTGTTCATAATCGGTTTTCCAATCGCCTATGGATTCATTGGATTTATTGGCGGCGCAATTGGAGCGCTGATCTACAACATCGCGGCGGGAATTGTCGGAGGCATCAAGTTCGAACTCGAAGGCGCGACGCCGAGTTACGCGCCGCCACCACCGCCACAGCAATGGGGTAATGCTTAATCTCGCGTAATAAAATTAGCAGAGAAAGTTTCTATGTAGGCGTCTCACAAGTTCCGGTGTCTCACAGTCAGGAAGGTGGACCCTGTCCCCGCTGCTTCATAAGGTGACTTGTTACTACCAGTTGCTTTTAGAAGTGTCTTTGCTGAGAGTACTGCGGGCACACGGTCCGCCTTCCTGACTGTGAGACTTTCAGGCTTAAGAGGTGATCTCTAGTTGAGTGGTCATTAACAACACTTAAGAATCGAGCCAACAACACTCAAGAATCGAGCAATTGAATCTTCCCTTTGTGAGCAACCAAACCAAAACTCTTGACGTTGAGATCGAGCGCATCCTTCCCGGCGGCGTTGGCTTGGCCCATGCCGGGGGGCTGACGCTGTTTATTTCACTGGCGGCGCCCGGCGACCTCCTGCGCGTGGCGATAACTCGCAAACGTGGCAAGGTGGCTTTTGCGACTATCGTTGAAGTTCTGAAACCGTCGCCGGTGCGTGCCGAACCCCCTTGTCCATACTTCGGTCGTTGCGGCGGCTGCGACTTTCAACAGCTCACCTATCAAGCGCAGCTCGACGCGAAGCTGGAGATCGTCCGCGATTGTCTTCACCGCATCGCGCGAATTGAATCTGTCCCGGAGATCACCGTTCATCCGTCACCGCGTGAGTGGCAATATCGCGCCCGTACAAGTTGGCAGTTCGATGCGCAACGAATGCGGCTTGGTTATTTTGAAGGTGGCTCGCATGCGGTTTGTGACGTCGAAGTTTGCGCCGTGCTGGTTCTTGAGTTGCAGCTTGCGCTCGAGTCGTTGCGAGCAGGAATGCGTCAGGGTGGATTGGCAGGTGCGCCGACTGAAATAGACGCTGTCGCAGGAGACAACGGCAGCTCGGTGGCGCCGCCGCTTGGTGGGTTTGACACGATCGAGGTCACACGGTCGATTGCGGGCGAGACTTATCGCTTCAATGCCGCTTCGTTCTTTCAGATCAATCACGATCTGCTCGAGCCGCTGATTGCTGCGGCGTTGGATCCGCTTACTCCAGAAATAATTGAAGGCGTCGCGGTCGATCTCTACAGCGGGGTTGGGCTGTTTACGTTGCCACTGGCTCGCCGCTTTTCGCGGGTTATCGGAATTGAATCAAACTCGACTGCCGTACGCTTCGCGAAACACAATCTGCAGGACGCTGAACTTTCAAATGCTGAAGTCGTGAGCTCGCGCGTTGGCGACTGGTTGCTGGCGAACGCGTCGAGATCTCCTGACGATGATGTACCCGTAGATTTTCTCTTGCTTGATCCCCCGCGGACTGGTGCGGAGCCAAGTTCGATTAAAGGAATCCTCGCGCTCAGGCCAAAACAAATAAGTTACGTCTCATGCGATCCGGCGACACTGGCGCGTGATTTGAAGCTGCTCCTCGCGGGTGGTTATTCGGTGGAGGCAGTTACGGCGTTTGATATGTTCCCGCAGACTCATCACGTAGAGACGGTTGTCCGCTTGAGGTAAGACTCACCCTTGTGGGTTTCTGAGGCTGTGTAAAAAACTCGATTCTGAATTTCAATAAGTCTAGAAGCGTAGTCTCACCGTCGGGAAGGCGGACCCTGTCCCCGCCTCAAGTAGCCTGAGGTTCAGCTCCTCTGCAGATTCAACACTCTCCCGATGTTCATGCCACCGAAACTCAGGCCGGGACAGGGTCCACCTTCCTGACTGTGAGACTGCGCATCTGGCTTTTTCGGATCCCTCAACTCTTCGCAAGCGACAACCGGAACGCGGCCATCACCTCGCTGTTGCGCACCAGCAGGACGTCGCCGACCAGCACCGGGTGGTTCCAGGTCTTACCCTCGATCGCCTTGAACCGCGCCACCTCTGTGAACTGATCCGGGGTTGCTTTCACCAGCGCCAGTTCGCCCGCCTCCGATATCACCAGCAGCAAGTCTTGATCGGGCAATAGAACCAGCTGTCCGTGGCCATAGCTTCCGCCCTTCCACTTGCCCTCGCCGTTCTTGAGCTCTATGCACCCCAGGCTGCTGCCGTCGAAGCCAAAGGCATGGTCTTTGTGAACCACGAAATCGCTGAAGTAAGGCTTCAGTCCAATCGATGTCCAACGCTCTCCTGCGGTCCATCCACCAGCTCCCTGTGTGATTGCCAGGCTACGCACGCCAACTTCCGAGCCGAGTCCGGAGCCGCTGCCGATCAGGACCGCGCCGTCCGCGGTGACGGCCGGCTGCACGATGCTGTCGCCTTCCCACTCGTGCTTCCACAGCAACGTTCCGTCGGCCGGTGCGACGCTAATCACTCCTTCTCCGTTCACCAGTAGAACCTGGGCCACGCCGTTGATTGTTGAAAGATGTGGCGAGCTGTAGCCGCGGCCGCCGGTTGGACCAAACCAGCGTGGATTGCCGGTGGCAACGTCGTACCCGGCAAGTGCGCCGGCGGCCGCGACGATGACGACGTCGTTAACTACGAGGGGTGAGCTCGCAAAGCCCCAGGTCGGTACTTTCGTCTTGGTATCGGCTGCGGCGTTGCGTGACCAAACGACGGAGCCCTTGAGTGCGTCGAGCGCGTTCAGGATTCCGGTCGCGCCAAACGTATACACACGATCGTCGCTAAGCGTCGGCGTCCCGCGCGGGCCGGCGCCGGCGTTTGACTCCCAGAAGCGGGCCGCGTCGCGGTGTCTCCAAACCGGTTTGCCAGTAGTCAGGTTGTAACAGGAGACCATCTCGTCGTTACCGCGTTGCTCCTGTGTGTAGAGAAGATTGCCGCGCACCGCGAATGACGACCAGGCAGGACCAATCGGCTGGCGCCACATCGGCACTGGCGGCTGCCGAGACCAGTCAGTCTCAATGCGCACGCCGCCGCGGATGATTCCGTCGCGTTTGGGGCCGCGAAAACCTAACCAGCCCGAGTCCTTTTCCTCTCCTATTGCTGTGGCGGCAGAGGCGATGGCAGTGGGGTCTGGAGTTGTCAGTTCGTCGCTGGCTTGGGTCAGAAGTATTTCTTCGGGAGTTTTAGTCCACCGCCAGTGAAGATCAGACTGGCCACCGGCTGTTATGCCGCCCGTTCTGAGAAGTGTCAGGACTCCGCACGCAAGTACGATAGCGACGAGCAGCGACACGCGACGAAGTCCGGTCGAAAAGCTACGACTGACTGCCACCGAGGTTACGAGGGCGAGGCTCAAGAGGGGGATGGCAAAGAGGTAGATCAGCATTCCCATTCCCCCGCCCGCAATGGACGGATGAACGATACGCTTCGTCGCGATGACCGCCACCACCATTAGCACGATGGCGAAGATGCGTTCCACCCACGGTGCCCTGCTGAAGAACAACCACCAGACGAGGACAGCTAACCCGCACGCGACTGCGCCCAGTATCGCAATCATGGAGCCGTCGCTAGAGATAACGGGCACGACGAGCCAGAAAAGCCATTGCAACACCACGGCGACCACGCCGGGCCAAAGGCGGAACGGTTTCTTCGTCGTCGGTTCGACGGCCTGTGCGTTGTTCATGTCAGACCATACGCTGCGCAGCAGGCAGTATGTTCCAATGGTTTCCGGCTTTGCACCAGGCAGGGACTTGCGGTTCTGATTTGCCGGTCGCTGCCGCTTACGGTTCCGATTGCCTCGTCGTTGGGGCCCCGGCGTTTCTCTTTCGATGTACAAATTCTTGCATCTCGCGGAAATAGCTGCTCTCTTCAACAGAGTTCCAATTTCAGCAAACATAGAGAAGTATTCGCCTGACGTTTTTCAAGATTCGCGCAGGGGTTGAGCCGTTTCAACGCGAGTCAACCTCGCCAGGCGCCAGGGCATCGTCATGCGATCTGATCCTCACATCAATTTTTCTCGTTACCCACTCGCTTTGCTGGGCGCCGGCTTCACACTCGGAATCCTCAGCGCCTGGCTGCTGTTAATCAGCGAAGCACACCGGCGATTTTTCTTGCTGCTGTTCGTTGCGGCAGGCTTGCTTGCGTCAGTCGCTTTACTCGTGCTGTTGGCGAAGCGAAGGATTCTGCTTGGCAATGTGTGTGTGGCGCTGGCGGTTCTTAGTTGTGGCGCGACTCTCTTCTTGCTTGAGAAGCAACCTGCATCGGAACACTCCATCAAGCGTCTGCTCGATACGGGCGTGATCAAGGCGGAAGATCCTGTCGAATTAACTGGCGCCATCGTCGGTGCACCACAGTTCGCACCCGATGGCTTGTACCTCGACTTTCGAGTCGAACGTCTTCGCCATCAGGGCTTGGACCGCGCGGCAGTCGGTCGCGTTTCGCTTGCGCTTAAATCCAACGCCGCGACAGTCGCTGAATATGAACTGCTCGAGTTGCGTTACGGCGCGAGATTGCGCGTGATGACGAAACTCAGCCGCGCGGACCGCTATCGCAATCCTGGCGTCTCGAGCTTCACTGAGTTTCTTGACCGAAAGGGCATTGACGCAGGCGCCTTAATCAAGAGCCCATTGCTTATTGAGAGACTCGCAGATGAGCGCGTGTTTTTGCCGCTCGCATGGCTCTACTCGCGGCGGCGAGATCTCGAGCAGCGAATCAACGCGAGCTTCCCGCCACAGACGGCCGGCGTGCTCAATGCCGCGTTGATTGGTAATCGTTACGGTCTCTCACGCGCAACTGCTGAGCGCTTTCGCGAGGGTGGAACATTTCATGTGCTTGTCATCAGCGGCCTCCACATCAGCTTTATTGGCGGCGTAGTGCTTCTGATAGCGCGCAAGTTAACTCGCAATCGGCTGTCGCAGTCTTTATGGGCTGGCTTGTTGTTGTGGAGTTACACGTTTGCGGTGGGCGCCGAAGTGTCGGTCACTCGCGCGGCCTTCATGTTCAGCTTCGTCGCGCTTGGGCCACTGGTTGCGCGCCGCTCGGCATCATTGAATGCGTTGGGCGCCGCAGCCTTATTGCTGCTCGTGTATCGCCCGAGCGATCTGTTCGACCCGTCGTTTCAGCTCACGTTTCTGTCGGTGTTCGCCATCGTTGCGTTGGCGTGGCCGCTGTTGGAAGGGTTGTCGGCGATTGGAAGTTGGCGTCCTGCTAATGCCACACCGTGTCCGCCGGCTGCGCCGCAGTGGTTGCGTGAGTTTAGTGAGCTGCTCTTCTGGAGCGAACGCGGCTGGCGAGAGGAACTCGCCCAATCAAATCAAAAGTACCGTCTGTTCAAGTTGCCGTTGGCGGTAACTGCCGAGCGTTATCATCTGCAGCGTCTACTACGCTATTCGTTCTCAGCGATTGTGATTTCGCTAAGTGTGCAGATCGTCCTCTTGCCGCTTCAGATTGTTTACTTTCACCGGCTTTCATTCGCTTCCATCGTGCTGAATATTGGAGTGAGCGTTCTGATGGCAGTGCTTTCGTTGGTCGCGCTGGTCGGCGTGGTGATAATGGCAGTCAGCACCACGCTTGCTGGGCCATTCATTGCTGCGGCAAACGGAATCAATTGGCTGATGGTCCACAGCGTGGACTTGTTTTCGTGGTTCGGAAGGTCCTCTATTCGATTGCCGGAGTATGCCGGTTGGCAGTTCGCCGTTTACATCTTGTATTACGTGCCGCTGATACTTCTCATCGTGAGACTCGCGCGTTGGAGACCGGTTGGCGTCACACGTGGAAGTACCTCGCCGCCCTCGCGGCACCTCCGGTGGTTCTTGCTCCTGACACAGTTTGCGTTGGTTTGTGTCTTAGTCTCGCACCCGTTCAGCGCCGCGGACAGTGAAGGAAAGCTGCGAGTTGATTTTATTGACGTGGGCCAGGGAGATGCCACGTTGTTTACAATGCCGAATGGGGCCACGCTGCTGGTGGATGGAGGCGGCCGGCCGGAGATTTGGCGGCAGAACAATGATCCTGACGAGGAAGCGTTCGAGCCAGATGTCCGGCCTATCGGCGAGTCGGTCGTGTCGGAATTTCTTTGGGCCCGGGGCCTAGCGCAGGTTGATTATGTGCTGGCGACACATGCGGACGCCGATCACATTGATGGGCTGAACAACGTAGTCGCTAACTTCAAAGTTCGAGGGGCCTTGCTCGCGCGCACTCCCACAGCGGATTCCGAATATCAAAAGTTTGCTGGCACGATGTCGCGGAATCGAGTTCCCGCGACCTTGATTGGGACGGGCGACACGCTTCAATTTGGCGATGCCACCGCAACGGTATTATGGCCACCGGCGGATGGATCACTTGCGGAGCAGTCGCGAAACAACGATTCAATCGTGCTTCTGGTGCATTTTGGGAAACACCGGATGGTTCTGACAGGCGATATTGAAAAGAGTGGTGAGGCGGCTCTGGTACGCGATCCGGAAAAGCTGCGTTCTGATTTGGTGAAGGTTGCCCACCACGGAAGCAAGACTTCCTCGACCGAACAGTTCGTCAAAGCGACACAAGCGCGATTTGCGATCATACCCGTGGGCCGAACTTCGATCTTTGGCCACCCGCACGCGCAAGTGGTTGAGCGTTGGATTGCAAGTGGTGCGAAGGTGATGACGACAGGGGACTATGGGACGATTACGGTGACCAGCGATGGGAATGAGCTTCAGATCGAAGCCTTCGTGCGTGTAAAGACAGGACAGGATTTACAGGATTTGCAAGATTAACAACACAGAACCATTGAGGCGTTTCCGACAGCCAATGGAAGCCATGCCTGACAACCGCTCGAAGTCCTTCACCAGTAGTCGAAGGGTCATTCGTGACAACCGCTCGAAGGCATCTCGAAGTCATTCGTGACAACCGCTCGAAGTCACTCACAAGCAATCGACCGAAGTCGTGACGAAAATCCTGTTAATCCTGCAAATCCTGTTAATCCTGTCCCGTTTCGCCCGGCAAGGTAAATCCATACTTGCGCATGATCGTTCTCCCGGGCGGACTGTTGATGAACAGCGCGAACCGGCGCGCCTCCTGTTCGTGCTGCGTGCTCTTGAGGACCGCCAGCGCCTGATCCAAAGGCTTGTGCAACTCTTCAGGAACCAACACCCATCGCCCATCGCTGCCGAGGCTAAGCGATAAAGCTACGATTGCCACTTCAACATTTCCGGTTTGCGCAAACTGCAGCGTCTGCCTCACGTTATCGCCGTAAATCAATTTCCCTTTCACGGCCTCCCAGATCCCGGCGGTCTCCAGCGCTTGTTTTGCCGCCGTGCCGTAGGGCGCGTGATCAGGATTCGCGATCGCCACCCGTTCCACTTCCGGCCTGCTCAAATCAGAAATCTGCGCCGGCTTGAACGCCGCGTCGTTGGTGGTCCAAAGAGTAATCCGGCCGCGCGCATACAGCGCCCTGGTGTCAGGAATAATCAGCCCCTGTTTCTCCAAGTCGTCGACGAACGAGACGTTGGCGGAGGCAAACACATCCATCGGTGCACCGTTGGAGATTTGCCGAGTCAGCATGCCTGTAGATCCAAAGCTGAACACCACCTTGGTTCCGGATTGCTTTTCGAACTCTCGACCAAGTTCTTCGAAAGCCGGACCCAGGTCAGACGCAGCCGCAACGGTGATCTGTCGTGGCGTTTCGCTAGTCTGGCGGGTGCAGCCGTTTAAGATGAGTGCGGCAAGGATTAAGGGAAGGCTAAGTTTCGAGATCATTGGGAGTGTAAGTATCGATTTCCCGGCTGCCTACCTTATAAGTCTTTAGCACACCAAGCGGCGGCGAGTAGATGTGAATCGTGATGAGGTCTTGTTCGCTGACATCGGGGTTTCCGAGTTGGTGAATGTCCGGCACGGCGGCGCCAGTCACTTCGCCGCAAAGGCACTCGCGCGCGGTCCGGTAACAAAGGCCGCGAACTGCATCGTAATGAAAACTGGTCTCCCAGAGGATCCCCTGATGCACCTTCACTGCGCCATGCGAGCCGTTGTGATCGTGAATGGGCGTGCGGTGACCCGGCCGCCAACATAGCACCAGCATCTCGACGAACTCATTGCGACAGACGCGGTGCCGCGAATAGTTGCCATCCTTGAACCCGAGGAAGGGCATTAACTCTTCTTCGGATACTTGAACTGAGGCGAGCCAGGTACTGAGTTGCTCGAGTGACGGATGCTGTTGCAGCGCCTCGAGAATACCAACCAAGCGAGTAAATGATAGCGTCGCGGTGGAAGGGTTCGGATTTGTAATTGTGGATGCGTCTAACTGTGTCGCCAAAATATTTTCTCCTCGTGCTTTATATTCTGCCGTGTAGTGTCGAGTCAAGACGGCTCTTGAAAAAGACGACACTCAGCAAATGCTTGTGAGAAAAGCTTAGAAGTTTGAGGTAGAATCCAATCGAGGAGTGTGTGTCATTGAGAACAGTATCAATAAAAAGGACGTCACAGAATCGGGCCGACAAAAATGACCTGAAGGCCAAAACCTCCCAGAACTCGATCGGCATGATGTGGAGACTGGCCCTTGATGCCTGGTCGTTCAAGGAAAATCTAAATGTTGAACCCAGACTTCAAAGACATTTTATCGTGCTTAAAAGACGAGGGAGTTGATTTTATCATCGTGGGTGCGTACGCCTTGGCTGGACACGGCTTTCCTCGTGCTACCGGAGACATTGATATCTGGGTCAGAAACAGCTCGGAAAATGCAAAGAAAACACTGCAAGCGCTACTCAAATTTGGCGCACCAGCCACCGGCATCTCAGAAGCAGATTTTACAACTCCCGATCTGATCCTTCAGATAGGAGTCGAGCCAAGTCGAATTGATCTGATGACTACTATTAGTGGAGTAGACTTTGAGGCGGCGTGGGAGGAAAAAGTAGGGATTACAATCGAAAATTTAGAGCTTAACATTCTATCCAAGGCCGATTTGCTGAAGAACAAGTCAGCCGCTGGTCGAGATAAGGATCAGGGAGACATACTCTGGCTTAAGAGGAATTTAGTTTAAGATTGCGGTTGGCCGGTGTTATCAGGGCAATCCTCAGGTCGCGGACATTTGTTCCAGTTGCGCCCGTCGTTACCGCATCACCCAGCACATCAAAAAATGTAAAAGCATCGCTGCGTTCGAGGAAGTCGCGGGGATCGAGATCCAGGGCCAAGGCGCGCGCGATCGTCGTGCTGTCGGCGAGCGCACCGGCCGCAGGTGAGTTACCATCGATGCCATCAGTGCCGGCGCTCAAGATTACAAATCCCGGATCTCCTGCAAAGTGGCGGTCGCTGATTTCCAGAGCGCAGCGCAGCACAGTCTCCGAGTTTCGCCCGCCGACTCCGTCTCCCATCACCGGGCAGGAAAACTCGCCACCAGATATTAAACACACCGGCTGGTTTCCCCCTTTGCGTTCGAACATCTCCGCCGCCCGGTTCACAAGCAAATGACACCCTTCGGCAATTGGTTGCTCCTGAATATCGGTGGCGATCTCGATTGCAAAACCAAATTCAGCAGATTTGATCGCGGCCGCCAGAATCGCGTGCTGATTGTTCAAGACGACGTAATAACTGTTTCGGCCCTTTTCTTTGCCGCGGTTCCGATGTGCGGACGAATCGAGCAGCTGCAGGACCGGATGTGGCAAGGACGATTCCAAGTGGTAGCGCGCGACGACTTCGCGGGCGTCGAAGCGCGAAGCAGATCGAATGAGTGTCGGGCCTGATGCCACAGTCTCATCGTCGCCTTCATTCGTGTCCGAGACGATCAACGTTTCTAGTTTCCAATACGGCACCCTGCGAGCCAAGCCGCCGGCCTTAACATCGGAGATCACTGCTCGCACCGAGTTGATCTCGGCTATGCTGGCGCCGCAGGACACAAGCACCCGATTGGTGTCTCGGAGGTCCGCGAGCGTGATGTCACCGGAGCGCGGCCATTCAATCATCGCCGACCCGCCGCCCGAGATCAGAAAAATAACCAAAGCGCGCTCATCGTTAGCTTTGTTTAAGAGAGCAAACGCAGCCTGAGCAGCCGCAAGACTCTGTTCGTTTGGCAGCGGATGACCACCGAAAAAGATCTCCCACTGACTCGCCGAGAGATTACTGAGCAAATCTAATTTGGGCCCGGTTAAAACACCCGCGGCCAGGTGAGGTCCCAATATTTCTGCGAGGCCGAAAGCCATTGCGGGAGCCGCTTTCCCGATAGCAATCGCGTAGATCTTTTTGGCAGAGGCGTCAAAAGCGCGTTCCCCAATGAAGAGTTGAGTGCCTTCCAGCTTGATCAGCCGCTGCACTGCGATTCGCGCATCCACCGCTTCAAGTGCATGCTCAAATATTTTGGTTGCGGCAATGCGTGTGTCTGAAATGTTCACCGGGCAGTCACCAAAGCGCTGAGTTCGCGAAATTTCCCTTCGCTCATACCGCGCACCAGCATCAGGTGTTCGGTGCGGCGAAAGGAACCGTACTTCGTTCTATGCTCAACGATTCGCGCCGCAAGCACCTCGCCGATTCCAGGCAGCCGCTCCAGTTCAGCCGCAGTTGCTCGGTTGAGATCGAGCTTTCGGGACTCAGTGGGGTTGGCTGAAGAATCAGAGCTGGTAATTATGAATTGCCGTGGTTGCGTGACGCATGAGCTTAAGAAGCCGGCCAGGACGAGGACAAGGACGAGTGCACTGTGAGGTTGGTGCATGCGTGACGATTGTTTCATGTATGCAAACAAAGCTTTGTGAAGAAGTTATCGACACGCCGCTGGCGTGTGCAATCTGGTGAAAGTCGTTGATTGATAACCCTTTGAACGTCGCCTGAACTAGTTGTCCACAGACTTTTCCACAGTGAGTCGTGGAAATGTTTGCGAAAGTGTGCAGGAAGGGAGTTTCGAGTTTCAAGTTTCAAGTTGGTCTCAGGTCCCGAGTCTCAGGTCCCAGCCAGTAGTCGAGAAGGGATTCTAAGAATGAAAGCTAAATCCGTGAGACCTGAAACCTGGGACGTGGGAAAAAAACCAACTTGAAACTTGAAACTTGAAACTTGAAACTAGAAACTCGAAACTTCTTTCATCCTGCCTCTTCGTCCCACCCCGCGACCATCTCATACGCACGACCCAGGACGGGTCTCGGGCGTGAGCCGTCTGCGGCGCCAATCAAACCTTCTCGCTCCATTATGTCGAGAATCGCTGCCGCACGCCCGTAACCAATACGCAGGCGTCGCTGCAAAACAGAAGTCGAAGCTCGCTTCATCTCCACGCAGATGCGTAGCGCTTCTTCGAACAGCTCGTCGTGTTCGCCGCTGCCGGCCTCGAGCCCCAGGGCCTCCTCTTCGGATTGCGTGATTGACTCATCGTAAGCCGGCGGCCCCTGTTCCTTGATGTGCTTAACGATTCGTCCGATCTCGGTCTCGTCAATAAAGGCACCATGAACGCGGATCAATCGCGAAGTGCCCGGCGGCAGGAACAACATGTCGCCGCGACCGAGCAGGTGCTCTGCGCCGTTGGTATCGATGATGGTGCGCGAATCCACTTTCGAGGAGACACGGAACGAGATGCGGGAAGGGAAGTTGGCTTTGATCAGTCCGGTGATCACGTCCACTGAAGGCCGCTGCGTCGCGAGCACGAGGTGGATGCCAACTGCCCGCGCCATCTGCGCGAGTCGCGTGATCGATTCTTCAACTTCGCGTCCGGACGTCATCATCAGATCGGCGAGCTCATCGATGATGATCACGATAAACGGCAAAGGCTTCCAGGGCTCGCCTGATTCGTCATATTCCTTGACCAGATTCCGGCGCATGATCTCGGTGTTGTAACCGTCGATGTTGCGTACGCCCCAACCGGCCAGATCGCGATAGCGCTTCTCCATCTCCGTAACGGCCCACTTGAGTGAACGAGCCGCAACTTTTGGATCGGTGATGATGGGAGCGGCGAGATGTGGGATGTCTTCGTAAAGACCGAGTTCGAGTCTCTTCGGATCGATCAGAATGAACTTAACTTCATCCGGGCGCGCCCGGTAGAGAATGGAAACTACCAGCGAATTCACGCCCACCGATTTGCCGGCGCCGGTGGTTCCCGCGATCAGAAGGTGCGGCATCTTCGCGAGGTCGGCGACATAGTTTAAGCCGTCGATAGTCTTACCCAATGCGATGGTCAGCTTCGAACCCGATTCACGGAAGGCCCGCGATTCGATCACTTCGCGCAGGAAGATCGTCTCCCGTTTGGGATTTGGAACCTCTATGCCAACGTGTGGTTTGCCTGGCATGCGATCGATGCGAATCGATTCGGCCTTCAAAGCCAGGCAGAGATCGTCGACCAGGGAAACAACTCGCGAGTACTTCACACCTGGATCTGGTTTGAACTCGTAGGTAGTTACGACCGGGCCCGGACAGATGTGTTTGATCTGACCGGTGACATTGAACTCCTTACACTTTTCCGCCAGGCGAGTGGCCAAACTCAGCAGTTCAGCATCAGCCTGTTCGCTGTGCGGCGGCGCTTCGTTCAAAAACTCCAGGGGTGGCAGCGAATAGTCCGAATAACTCACGCGCTTGCCGGGATCAAAAGGCAGTCTCCCGGTCGCGGGTGCTTCGCCTTTTGGCCGCAGCACCGAAGCGCCTTTGACCATCTCTTCCAGCTGAGACTCTTCGTCTACAACAGCGGCGGAAGGGAAGATTGAGCGCCGACCAGAGCTGCCTTCAACTACGGTTGCTCCTGCGGCGGCTGCCGCTGCCGTGCGAGCAGGTTCAGCGGCTGCCGCGCTCATCGTAACCACGCGCGGCGAAGCAGCTTCAGGGTGAACTACCGATTTCGCCGCCACCGGCGCTTCGCTTTCTCTCATGAACTCGGCCACGCGCTCAGCGGGACTCAGATCGCGATCGTCCCGCAAGGCACTGCGCGCCGCTTGTTGCTCCGCTTTCAAAGCCAGCCGGGCCGCCTGCTGTTCCGCTTTCAAAGCCAGCCTGGCTTCCTTTCGCAAGCGAGCTTGCTCGCGTCGAGTTTCGCGCCAGGCGTTGAACTTCGCAGGAATCTCGCCGACGAATGAGAAACGTCCACTCAAAGCCAGGGCGAGCTTTTCGTAAAAGCTAACGAAAGAAAAATTGGTTGCGAGCAGCAAACCTGTGGCCGCCACCGCGATAAGTAGAACGGTCGCACCCACTGTGTTCAAGCCGCTGGCGAGTGTGCGCGAAATCAGCGTGCCGACCAGGCCGCCCGGCTGAACGCTCAAGTCGAACAGCGGACGCATGCCGGAAATTGAAAGGAGCGCTGACGCAGCCAGCACCAGAATGACGAGACCGAGCAGACGATAGAAAGGAGCGCGAATGCTGCGCGTACGAAAACGACGCCAAGCCGCCGCGAGCAAGAGTAGCGGTAAGAGGTATGCCGCCAACCCGATGAACTGGAAGAGGGTAGAAGCGACGTTGGCGCCGATTGAGCCGGTCCAATTTTGCACCTGGGCCTGTCCGGCCGAGTTCCATGACGGGTCGTTTGGATAGAAGGCGGCCGACACCAGGCAAAGCGAGAGCAGCAGACCGAGCGCCAGTAGCAAGATCGCTACGATCTCGTTCCGACGAGTGTTGTGTGGCGTGATGACTCGGGGTTTCTCGTCAATGCTTGTGGTGGCCATTAAGTCTCCCAGGAGGCTAAAAGAAAGTGCTGAGTACTGAGTACTGAGTTCCGCAGAACTCGAAGCCTGGTACTTTCTGTGGTGCGTGCGTTTCCATTTGCTCACCTGTACTTGAGAAATGATCCGAGAAGCTCGAACTGGAAAATGGAACTCAGTACTCAGTACTTCTTGATCAGGCAGCCTTTTGCTTCAGCAAAAACGCCTTTATGAAATCGTCGAGGTCTCCGGCGAGCACTGCATCGACGTTTCCTTTCTCCAGCTTAGTGCGCGTGTCTTTCACGAGTCGGTAAGGCGCGAGCACATAACTCCTGATCTGCGATCCAAAAGAGTTGTCGGCCTTATTCGCTTCCAACTTTGCGGTCTCGGCCTGACGTTTCTCGAGTTCAAGTTCGTAAAGTCGCGAACGCAGCACTTGCATTGCCACGGCGCGGTTCTGGTGCTGTGAACGTTGGTTCTGACACTGAACGACGATGTTGGTCGGGATGTGGGTAATGCGGACAGCCGAGTCGGTGGTGTTGATGTGTTGGCCGCCGGCGCCGGTCGCGCGATAAGTGTCGACGCGGAGGTCCTTGTCCTGAATGTCGACTTCGATGTTCTCGTCAATTTCCGGATAGACGAAAAGCGAGGCAAATGAGGTGTGTCTGCGGGCAGCCTGATCGAAGGGAGAAATCCGCACCAGCCGATGAACACCGGCCTCGGCCGCCAACAGTCCGTATGCGTATTCAGCTTCAACACGGAACGTCACGCTTTTCAGTCCAGCTTCCTCACCGGGTTGATAGTCGAGGATTTCCGTTTTGAACTCGCGCTGTTCTGCCCACTTCAGGTACATCCGCAGCAGCATCTCGGCCCAGTCCTGCGATTCTGTACCGCCTGCGCCGGGGTGAATCGTGCAGATCGCATTCAGAATGTCGTTCTCGCCGCCAAGAAGCATTTCAGTTTCGGCGATGCCAATCTCATGGTTCAACTTTTCGAGGAGTGGTCGCAGTTCCTTTTGCGACTCCTCGTCCGTCTCAGCAAATTCAAACAACACGCTGGCGTCGGACACCTGTGATTCGAAATGCTCCTGACGCTGCAGCTTCTTCTCCAACAGACTGCGCTTTTGTAAGAGTCTCTGGGCGGCTTCCTGGTCATCCCAGAAGTCGGGTGACGATGCCTGCGCTTCAATTCGCTTTAGTTCTTCGCGTCCTGTGGCAACATCAAAGAAACCTCCCGAGCTGTTCGACCCGCGATCGAAGATCGTCGTAAGCAGCTCTGAGGTCCTGAATAGATAGAGTGTCGATCATTAAGTGCTCCAGTTCTTAAGCTCGGACCGTGGTCTCTTGTCGTTGCTGAACAACCAGCACGGCCAATAACAATCCCGTTAGAATTGCACAAAGCATCGCAAAGAGATCGCCGAATTGCGTGTACCAGCTCTGGGCGACGGTGCCTCGATTAATCGTCCAAACTCGAACCGCTGGTTCAAAAGCGGCGGTTGGTTCCTGGACCTCTCCGTAAGGCGTGATGTACGCCGTGATTCCGGAGTTGGTAACGCGCGCGACTGGGCGCTGGTTTTCCACCGCCCTAAAGATCGCGTTCGCCAGATGTTGATTCATTACCGCCGTGCGACCCAGGTAACCATCATTTGAAATGTTGATCAGCAGGTCGGCGTTCCCACGTGCGAACGCGCGCGCGATCGCTGGATACGCCGACTCAATACAAATGAAAACTCCGGCTTTCATTTCACCTGCTGGAAACATCGTGTAGTTCGCACCCGGCTCAAAGTCTCCTACGATTCCCGTTACCAAACCTGCGCCCGGCAACCAGCGCGGGATCGGAACATATTCGCCTAACGGCAGCAGGCGAATCTTATCATATTGCCCAACCAGCTCACCGTGCTCATTTATGAGCATCGCGGAGTTGTAAATGCCACCAGATGCCGCGGGCTCTTGAGAGTTGAAGAGCAACGATATTTGGTGCTCGCGAACGAAGCGAGCGATGAGTTCCCGAAACTGGGAGTCACCGGCGTAGGTGAAGTTCATCGGCGACTCGGGCCAGATAACGAGTCCTGGAGTTCCGTCGAAAGGATGCTGGCGAAGGGTGGCTTCCGTCATCGCCAAGTGTCTCGCCATCAGCTCACGCATCTCTTCGCTTGTCTTGACGAGATGCATTGGGACATTTGGTTGTAAGGCGAAGATGCGAACTACCTTGCCTGGTCCGCTGCTGTCCTTTGCCGTCAGCGAGCTCAATACCATGACGAGTGCTACAAAGGTCACGACCAACAAACCAATCAGCACGGACCTCTTATTGCGATTCAGAAAAACAAAAGCCAGTACAGCGTTGACCGCCACAATCACAAAGCCAACTGCGTAGACGCCACCCCAATGAGCCGCCTGAATAAGATTCGGATGAAAAGCTTGCGAATAACCGATTGCATTCCAAAGCTGGCCGGTCAGCCCGAGTCTGGCCCACTCAAACGCAACCCAAACAAACGGCGCCGGCAATAGCGCCTTGCCGTGCCAACGTCTGACAGCTAGCGCCAGTACCAGCGCAAACCCGCCGGGAAAGAGTCCGACGACCAGCGTCACCGGGATCAGCACGAGATAGGCGAGGACGCCAGGCAAGCCGCCGTAGTGAATCATTGAATACGTCAGCCAGTAACACGAGCCATAGAAGAAGAGCGTGCCGCTTAACCAGCCCAACAGAAATGCCCGCGACAGTGATGGGCGGCGGGCAATCACAATCAAGAGAGGCACAAGGCCAATCCAAGCCAGCGGCCAGAGATTGAAGTCAGGAAACGAAAGAATCAGGAGAATGGCTGAAAGGACAGCGATGCCACAGGACGTGAGGTCAGGTACTTCGAGACGTACTCGAGAAGACAATGCTGAGAAGACTCCTCGCCGACTGGCTGAGGAGCTGGGTGCTGTGACTTGCATCGAGCGGCAGTTTAGCAAAGCGGGAGAACTACAGTCGAAAACAAAGTCCAAAGTCCAAGGTCATGGGTCGAAAGTCCAAAGTCCAAAGTCCAAAGTCCAAAGTCCAAAGTCGAGAGTCGAAAGTCCAAAGTCGAAAGCGGAGTAGTCTTTGGGGAGTGGTCGTTGAGTTCTTTGAACTTTCACTTCTTGGACTTTGGACTTTGGATTTTGGACCTTGGACTCTCAACCTTGGACTTTCGACCTTGGACTTTCGACTTTTGACCTTGGACTATAAATGGAACCGGAAAAAATATTTTCCAGAAAGTCTTGTCGCACCGCTTTTCGGCTCACTTGGTAACCAAAAGGGGCCCGGTTCGACAGAAAACGTCACCGTCAAAGTGACAAATTTCGTCGCAGAGTGAACGGTCCGGTCGGTCTTAAAGAACGAAGTGCTGAGTGCTGAGTGCTGAGTGCTGAGTTCCAGTGCAACCAAACTCAAAGCACTCAGGTTGATAGTTGAAACTGCACTCAGTACTCAGTACTCAGTACTCAGCACCTTGTCTTTAAAAGAGGAAGAGCCCAGTCATTGCTGACTGGGCTCAATTTCGGAGGGAGCACTGAAGGGTAGCTCGGCGGGTGGCTGGCGCAGCGGCAGGCGGCGCTCAGAGGTGTGATGGCGGCGGGGGAACGGGTTGCCGTCCTTCGTTTCCGTTCGTGCCGGGACTTTCTAGAGCACCTCGTATGCCACGGCGTCGAAGACGAGTTTCTAGTTTCAAGTTTCGAGTTGTGTCCTTTCCGCGGGTCCAAAGGCCATCGTGAGGTAATCCCATTGAGATTTACTAGCAAGCCACTAGGGGATCACTAACTAGAAACTCGAAACTCGAAACTAGAAACTATAAAAAGAGGAAGAGCCCAGTCATTGCTGACTGGGCTCAATTTCGGGGGGAATACTGAAGGGTAGCTCGGCGGGTGGCTGGCGCAGCGGCAGGCGGCGCTCAGAGGTGTGGTGGCGGCGGGGGAGCGGGTTGTCGTTCTTGGTTTCCGTTCATGCCGAGACGTCTTAGAGCAGCTTGCGTGCCACGAAAATCTTTTTTCTGGAAAGTCGGGTCTATTGATGCTTGGGGACGAACCAAATGTGGTGGGCCAGATTGTAGGGCGTCCACCCTGAGCGCTCGGGAGTGGCGGATGAACGATGAAGGATGGAGGATGGAGGATGGAGGATGGAGGATGGAGGATGAAGGATGTATCGCTCAGCACTCCCTAACAACTAACAAGTGTTGTCGCGCGCCAACCACTTCGATGCGAGCCCCAACCGCAATAGTGCCGCCGTGGCTCGTACAGGCACGCCAAACTTCGCCTTTGACCAGCACTGTGCCTTGGCTGTTCAGGGTTGAGTTCACCATGCCGGTTGAGCCAATCACTTGCAGATCTTGTAGGCGCAACTTCTGGAGGCGGGACAGAGCAGCAGTGACTGTCAAACCCAGCGCCACCATTGAACAAACTATTATTAAGAGTAACGTCATTGAATCGCTCGAAACACGAAAGGCGACCTTTGCAGATCGCCTGAACGGGCAGGAGTTGCAAGTTTCGAGGTTCAAGTTTCAAGTTGTGTCGGCGCTCGGGCTAGACCGAAGAGTCATTTTCAAATAGAGAATAAGAACTTGAAACTTGAAACTCGAAACTAGCTCATCGGAACTCAGTACTCAGCACTCAGTACTTTCTCTTAGTTTCTGCCCATCGTCACCTGACGCTGCAGCGCGATCGCTTCCTGATTGTTGGGATCGATCGTAATCGCACTCGAAGCAAATTTGGTCGCTTCACCGCGGTCGCCTCGCTCAAGGAAGATCCTCCCCAACAGGATATGCGCGTCGATGAGCCTGGGATCCCAGAAGATCGCCGTCTTCAGCGCGGCGATGGCTGCTTCCTGGTCACTGCGTCGCTGATTGATGCGGCCGCTCAGCAGGTAGGCCTCGGCATTAGTCGGCTCGTTTGTCAGCACGCGATGCAATTCGGTTAGCGCCTCATCATCGCGTCCTTCCTGATAAAGCTCCCGCGCCTTGGCCAGAAAATCCTGCGACGGCGAGGTAGTGGCGGGCCCCTCAGGAACAATGCTCGTCAGATCGTCACGATTGAGCACGTCACGCATCCTTACCGAGACACCGTTCATCGTTTGCGACTTTTGCCATTCCGTCTGCCACTTCGCATAAGTCTGTTGCAGGTAACGCCGCGCCTGATCGTCTGCTGCCGTGGCTGCCTCAGTCTGGCCCAGTTTTTCCAGCGACTTTGCAAAGACGAAGTAAGCCTGTCCGTCTCTCGGGTCGGCCGCAATCACCGGCCGCAGTTGATCCGCAGCTTCCGCATACTTTCCGCTCAAAAACAATGCCAGGCCGTAATTGAAGCGAACCAGCGGATCGTTTGGAGATGAATCCGAAGCCCTGGCAAGAAAGGAGGCGCCCTGGCCCAGCAGCCGTGCGCGCTCTTCGTCCTTCTTCTCTTCACGCGCGGCTTGCATCGCAACGGCGCCGGCATTGTTGTAGATACCGATCAAAGGTGTCTCACCCGACAGCGGCACCAGCGCAGCCAGCGCGTGACCAAGATCTCCCAGCTTGAAATATCCCAGTCCCGCGTAGAAAGCGGCTTCGGTGTAGCGAGGATCTCCCTTCTGAAGCTTGGAAAAATACTCGGTGGATTCTTTCCACTTGCCGTCGATCATGTAAAAGCGTCCGAGTTCAAACGCTGCTTGTGGATAGACAGCGCCGCCGTTGACGTCAGCGTACAAGCGCAGCGCGTTTTGCAAATAGATTGTTCGCTTGGGATCTCGTTCGCTGAGTTGCACGCCTTTGACGTAGGCCTCGAAAGCCTGCTGCGGGATCTTGGTTGCATCCTGAACGATCTGATTCAAAGAGAAGGGAAGCGCCGGATCGCGTTGATAGAGGATCTGGTACGCAAGTCTTCCATGAATCTTCTGCAGGTCAGTCAGTGGACCACCGAAATCAAACTGCCGGGTGGCCCAGCCTCCGTCAAGCACGACACCGAGTGTGCGTCCCTCGTTGACCTTGATCACTCTGGCTGTTACCTGCACGAACACCTCGGCCGGCTCAGGACCCTCAGCGTTCGAGCCCTCCTTAGTTGCAGTAGCGATCGAGTAGGTGCCAAGCACGATCATCGTCGCCTTGGCTTCGCGCGCGATCTTGATTGCGGTGGCTCTTGAAGGGATAACGGTTTCAGGAAGTCTGAGACGCTGGTAGGCAAGCTGCCGGGCATCGTTGGAAACCACGACCAGTCCAGGTTTAGCCAGGAGTTCCGAAATCGAGTCGGCAAAGCTCTCGCCGACCCAGTTGTATTCCTGTCGGGCGGGTTTGTTCTCGAACGCAGTGTTCTCAAACGGGAGCACCATTACCACGTCATTACGATTTGGGTTTTGGGCTATAACCCGAGTGGCGAAAGCCGGCAACAAGATGAGTCCAAGCGCGGGAAGCACCGTAAACAGCAGAGATTTCTTAGCAATAATTCTCATTCAGTAATAATCCAGCTCCAAGTTAGACCGGGGTTTGATGCTGACATCTTAACAGTGGTTGGTCAGTTGTGCATGGGCAGGTCTCAAGTCATAGGTCTCAAGTCTTAGGTCTCAAGTCTCAAGTTCAGGTCTCAAGTTTCAACTTTGAGGGTTTCACGTTTCTGCTGGATTGAACCGAGCTAATGAGATTTGAGGTACCCTGATACCTGCGACCTAGAGACCTGAGACCTGAAACCTTCGAAAGGCGGGCTGACATATGACCTGGATTAAAACCGTGGACCTCGACGAAGCCGACGAGAAGTTGCGCCACGCTATGGACGCGCAGCGGGAGTTATACCCGGCCGAATATGCCGTACCGATTCATCCGACGGCCGCTGGCGGCGCTTCGCAGATCGTGGCTTCACACAGTTTGATCCCCGAGGCTCTTTACCATGCGTTTGCTACTTTCGGCGTGCTCATGTCGCCCGATCTGCCGCTGACTCGCCGGCAGCACGAGATGATCACTACCGTCGTCTCAGTCCTCAATCGCTGTCACTATTGAATCGAATCTCACGCAGAGTTTCTGCGTCGCGTCACACTTGATGAGAGCCTGGTCCAAGCCCTGGAGGCCGACTATAGGACCGCCCCGATTTCCGCAACTGATCGAGTAATGCTGGACTACGCGGCGAAGCTAACGCGAGATGCCACGAAGGTTATGCCCGACGATCACGATCGCTTGCGTAAGGCCGGTTTCGACGACCAGGCAATCCTGCAGATCACGCTGATCGCATCGTGGTTCAACTACATAAATCGCGTCGCCGATGCGCTCGGTGTTGGACGGGAATAAGGAGGCTCATAGTGGGTTCTAGCAGAACCAAATAGATGCCGTGTAGGGGACGGGATCCCAGGGGAGGTGGATGAGGAGGTTGGTTCCGAAAGCAAAAGCAGCGAGGAAGAATAACAAAGGGCAAAGAAGGTGCCGCAACTGCTTTGCTGTTGTTTCGATCGTTAGAGTGCCTGGCCTTTGAAACAACCTCGCTACATCTGATATACGCTGATGACGGCTTCGTCATGCAAGGCTTCATCGCCCATTGCCAGTTGACCGCTCGCTCCGAGCTCGCCCGCGAGCAGGGCCTGTACGCTGTCATGGGCCACCGGTCGTGAGAAGAGGTAGCCCTGCGCATACTCGCAGCCAACTGCTTTAAGTTGTTCGTGCTGTTCCGCAGTTTCGACACCCTCTGCGATCACCTGTAAACCCAGATTGTGCGCCAGCGTCACAATGGTGCGAACTATTTCCGCATTCTCGCCAGTCTCGGTCATGCGGCTGACAAATGAGCGATCGATCTTGAGGTAGTTCAACGGGAACCGGTGCAGGTAACTCAATGACGAGTAGCCCGTGCCAAAATCGTCTATGCTCAGTTGAACTCCCAGAGCTCGCAGCCGCTTGAACATCATGGTTGCCGCTTCCGCATTCTCCATCACTACACTCTCAGTGATCTCCAGTTTTAAGCAGCGTGCTTCCAGTCCGCTTTGCTCCAAAGCCATACTCACTTGTTCAAGCAGGTCGGGCTGCGAAACCTGTTTTGCCGAGAGATTCACGCTCAGCGTCAGGTCGCGATGCACCGGGGACTGTTGCTGCCAGTTGTTGACGGCGCGACAGGCTTCTTCCAATACCCACTGTCCAATCTGCACGATCAATCCGGTTTCCTCAGCGACGGGAATGAAGTCTGAAGGTGCAATCAGTCCTTCGATGGGGTGGTTCCAGCGCACGAGTGCTTCAAACCCGGCGAGCTTGGCCGTTTCGAGCGAGATAATCGGTTGGTAATAGACACAGAATTCCTTCTGTTCGACTGCCTGGCGCAAATCTCTTTCAAGTCGCAAGCGCGAGACGGCGCGGGCGTGCATGTCCTTATCAAACATCTCGTAACGGCCTTTGCCGTTTTCCTTGGCGCGATACATTGCCGTGTCAGCATCGCGCAGAATGTCTTCCGGGCGATCATAGCCAGTGGTGCTCAGGGCAATCCCGATACTGGCGGAGGTGAAAGAAAAGTTCTTTCGCAGGTCAAACGGCAGCGTCAAATCCTGCTGAATTCTCTCCGCCACGGTGACTGCAGCCTGGGGGTTGGAAATGTTGCTCAGAAGAATTGCGAACTCGTCGCCGCCGAAACGCGCGAGTGTGTCCACCGGACGCAGAATTCTTTCAAGACGACCGGCGAACGCTACCAGCAGGAGATCGCCGTAGCTATGACCCAGACTGTCGTTAATGTTTTTGAAGCGATCGAGATCGATGAAGAGCACCGCAAACAATTGGTTGCTGTTGATTCGCGAGCTTTCGATTTCCGCGGTCAACAATTCAGAGAACATCGAACGGTTCGGTAGTCCGGTAAGCGCATCGTGGAAAGCCGCGTGACGAAAGTGCTCCTTTGTTTCTTCCAGCGTGCGGCTGATTCGTTGCTGTTCAGCGATGTAGTTGTTCAGTTCGTTAACATGACGTTCGGCCTGTTCTGCGCGTAGGCGCTCGATCTCGGCACGGTCGCGTTCGGCGAGTTCTGCCTGTTTCGCCGAACTCTTCACTTCGCGTAAATAACGATCATAGCTGAAGTAGACGATCGCAATGATCGGAATAGCAATCAGGAAGGCATAGAAACCGGCGGTTCCAATGCTGAACGCAATCACGCCTGCGGCTGCGGCCCCGGCGAAATAGGTGATAGAGATCCAGAGGAAGTTCTGGTTCCACATGTGCCAGATCGATTGATTGTCTTTCAGCGCATTGGCAGTCGCGACGATGGCAGTGTGGGAAACGTATTGCAGCAGACCCATCAAGCAGATGGCGATGATAGCGGCTGACCGCCCGTGATTAAGTAGTCCGCTGGTTGAACCGAAGATCCAGTTTAGTCCTTGCGATGTAACCGAGAGCGCACAAGCCAAGGCAGCCCCCGCAAACAAAACGGTCCTTGGTTTCTTGCTGATGCGCAGACCCGCTGCCACACCGCCGATCATTCCCAGCAATACGGCCGCTTCGCCTCCATACAACAACAGCCCAAGGAACATGAAAGTATCGTCGACAGTGATGTTGGTGTTGATGCGAGGTATGCGGATCGCGACTCGGGAACCGAGAATAACGGTCGCCAGTGCGAGCAGCGTAAAGTACACATCTACGCGCGCAAGTGGAAGGTTCGTGATGGCCCAGACGCATGTCAGGGCGCCGACCATGATGGTCAGCCACATGTAAGTGTTGGTTAGCGACCGGGTTGGCTGGGTTCTCGGGCTCGTCATGGATGGTTAATTTGATTGGGTGTCAAGATAGATGGTGTCGTAGTTGTCGCGGAATTCGTAACCTGCCTGCTGATAAAACCGAGTGAGGTCCTTCTTCGTCTCGTTCACCAACAGACAGATCGCCTTTGAGCGCCGCAAAAGGATCCGGCCCAGTTGAGCCATGCAACGAAGGCCATGGCCATGGCCGCGTTTGAGCGGATGGACGTTGACTCCTTCGAGGTAACTCATCTCAGCCGTTTCGGCGAAGACATCTGCTTTGAACACCAGTTGGTCGCCTGCGGCCCAGACCCACACTCGACCTTGTTCAATGCGTCGAGTAATTCGTGCGCGAAAGCCTGCGGGGTGCTTCAGCAGCGGATCGATTCCGCACTCTGCCAGGATCATTGCTGCATTGACTTCTGTTACCGCCTCGAGATCGCCGAGGGTTGCGAGTCGAAGGTCGGGAAGCGAGGCGCCGACGGCAGGAACATCCGTTTGTTCGAAGAGTGATTCGCGACAGGCGCGTCGCGGACTGTGGCCCATCGCCGCAAAGTGCCGCCAGAAGCGAGCAATCATTTCGCGCTGGCCCCTGACTAAATGAGCGTCGGCGCATTGGTGATTAAGCTGGGCAAAGGCTCTTAAGGCCGCATCATTCTCAGTCTCCAACAGAGTGGCGTGCCCGATTAGCGCCACACCTTCAAGTTTTCTTTCTGAGTTTCGATAGCCGTAGAACACGCCGCGATTAAGCGGACTGACAACTCCATGGTCCTGGATGTAACTGGCCATGCACACAGTGTGAATCGGGCGGCGGCGCAGGAAGTTGAGCACTTCATCCTGCTCGGCATTCTGCAAGGCCTCGGCGCAGAGAGGTTCCGCCGATTTCTGTTCGTGAGAAATTGTTCGCTGCATGACGGATTTGACTTCAGAGCCGGCGAAAACCGATGACATACGCTTTGTCCAAGGGTTGATTGAGGAGGGGCGGGAAAAACGGAAGAGGGCAGGTCTCCCTCTTCCGTTGGATTGCGAGGGTCACTTCATACTGCGGGTCTTGTCGCCGCGAATCATGGCTGTCATGGCCAACACGACTGCGTCACCCATGACGACGCCATCGCCCATAACCACTCCATCACCCATGACCACGCCGTCGCCCATTACTACTCCGTCAGGCAAGAGCGTGCCGTCGCCCAGCAACTGGGTGCACGACAGGAAAACAAAGCCGTCACCCATCACTACACCGTCACTGGTAAGAATGTTGTCTCCCATTACGACGCCGTCAGCCCACAGGTTTGCGTCACCCATGACCACGCCATCGCCCATGACGACCCCGTCGCCCATCACGACGCCGAGTCCATAAGCACCCTGATATTTCATGATCAGGTTAGTCCCGGTGGCGTAGTTTCGATTCAGAATCAGACCGCGGGACCACGTGAATTTATAGTCTGCGATTGTGGTTTCCGGAGTCGGCGGCGTATTGCTGGTGAGAAATGGATCGCCGGTTGGGGTACTCGAAGAGAGGTTGGTTCTGACCTGACTTACTATGCGGATGGCGCCTTCAACATTGAGCTGACCTGCGCCCTGCTCAAGCATATTGTACCCGGCCAGAGGTTGCGCCGTATACATCAAAATTGCCTTGACCATATTCGGGGTCAATTTGGGGTGCGCCTGGAGCATGAGAGCGGCTGAGCCGGCAACGATTGGAGTGGCCATTGAAGTGCCGCTCAAATACATCAGCTTCCGGTTGTCTGAGTCGGAGATGCCGGCGTCCAGTTCCGGGTACGTTTTCACCAGGAGATTTGGATTATTGCCATCGTCTGCTTCGGCAAAGATTAACTTGTTACCCGGAGCGACGAGGTCAGGCTTCATGATGTTGTCGTGGTGTTTGACTCCGCTCCCGTCGGTCCAGAAACTACGCGTGGGCCCGCGCGAACTATAAGTAGCGATGCCATCGTCGTTACGTGGGTCGGTCCCAAACGTATTCGAGGCGCCTACAGTAATGACGGACGGT
>JBGTLE010000084.1:0-2751 GCA_041744295.1 Pyrinomonadaceae bacterium
CTGTCGGCAGATCATTTGGGAGTTTGCCAGGCATGCGACGATCGTCTTAGCGAACCTTCGGGGACAACGCGAAACGGTGTCCATCAAGGATCTCTTACCGCGCGCGTTTGACGCCAGATTTCTGAAGGAGGTCATGGGGCATAAGTAGTATGTCAAAACTTTTTTGGTCGATGCTCGTGTGTTTTGCCATGATTCTTAATGCTTCCCTGCCCTACGCTTCCGCGCAGAGACGCACTGCCGGCGAGCGGGTCGACCTGCTGGTACTCGGCGGCGCGATTGTGACCATGAACGCTACGCGTCAGGTTATTGAAGATGGCGGTATAGCCGTTAAGGGCGACCGTATTGTGGCTTTGGGTTCGCGCGCTGAAATATCCGGACGATATACAGGAAGACAGACTGTCGATGCGACCGGCAAGACAATCATCCCGGGCCTCATTAATGGACATACCCACATTCCGATGGTTCTGTTTCGAGGGCTGGCGGACGATCTCGATCTGCAGGAGTGGCTGACGAAATACATCTTCCCCGCCGAAGCTAAGAATGTTACCGAAGAGTTTGTGCGCGCCGGCACTCGTCTGGGGTTGGCGGAAATGATTCGCGGTGGTACTACAACCTACTGCGATATGTACTACTTTGAAGACGCGATTGCGGACGAAACTGCCAAAGCAGGCGTGCGGGCTGTTCTCGGCCAGACCGTCATAGACTTTCCCGCACCCGACAACAAGACAAATGCCGAGGCAATGGCATACGTCGAGCGCTTCGTTAAGAAGTGGCAAGGCCACGATCTGATAGTCCCTGCAATCGCGCCCCATGCTCCTTACACAGTATCCGAGGAGCACTTAATGGCCGCGCGCGCGTTCTCCGACCGCACGGGAGCTCCTATCGTGACCCACATCTCGGAAACGAAGAGGGAAGTGGACGATAGCATCAAGGCTAAAGGCACGAGCCCCATTGAATATCTCGCGCGCATCGGTTTTCTTAACGAGCGAGTTATTGCCGCGCACGTCGTTTGGCCGACCGCAAACGAGCTGGCCATCTTGAAGCGTTTAGGAGTTGGCGTTATTCACAATCCACAATCGAATATGAAACTCGCCGCTGGTGTGGCACCCGTGCCACAGATGTTAAGAGAGGGCGTGTTAGTCGGACTCGGAACTGATGGTGCGGCCTCAAACAACGACCTCAGCATGTGGGAAGAGATGGACACGGCTGCCAAGCTGCACAAGGTCTTCAGCGGTGATCCAAAAGTGATTTCGGCCCAGGAGGCTCTTGAGTTAGCGACAATTCGTGGAGCCCATGCTCTGCATCTTGAAAAAGAGATCGGATCGGTTGAAACCGGAAAGCGTGCGGACCTGGTACTGGTCGAGCGCAGCGAGTTGAACCAGATTCCGTCATACAACATTTATTCTGACCTGGTCTACGCGAGCAAAGCCTCAGGCGTGCAAACTGTAATCATCAACGGCCGCATCGTCATGCAAAACCGGCGGCTCCTAACGCTTGACGAGCCGGCCATTAGGGCTAGCGCACGCATTTTTCGCGAGCGAATTTTGAAGAGTCTTAGCAACCCTGGCCAGGCACCAAGGTAGTTAAAAACCCTGCCTCAGGTCTCGGACTTGCCTCGGGGGGCTGTAGAGGAACATAATAGGTCGTCGGATCGACGTAACTGTTAAGCGAGCTGCTAAGCTCGCTTTTGCATTTCAGGAGTCAAACGTATTGAAGGTAAAAAGCCCTCTGGTCGGACATGCCCTGGGTAAACGAATTCTCTTGCCGCTCGTTCTGCTTGTCTTCCTCGCCATTGTCCTAACTCTAACTCCCGTATCTGCCCAGGAATCCAGTGATGCAGCAAAGACGCAAGCGACTGAGGCAGCAAGATCTCAGGCCGCCGCAGCGGTTCAGGTTCGCATTGAACGGGCTCGGGCACTTGCGGCGGCTCATCGATTGGAAGATGCCGTCAGGGAACTTGAGTCCCTGCGCTCCACGGCTGCCGACGAAGTTGTGCACAACGTTACTTCCGTAATGTTGATGAGCATCTATCTGGAAGAGGGCAACTATACCCGGGCTGAATCCCTGCTTGAGGAGACATTTAGTGCCCGGGCCATGCAGAAAGAACGCTCAATCCGTACTTATTTTGTGCTTGCGGGCCAGGCTGTGAACGGTGCGCGGGCCCATATCGCACGCTATCGAAATTTCGGAATTACCGTGTCGGACGCGGGGCTTCCGGCTGAGGCTTTGGCCGACTTGAATCGTTTGCGCTCGCTGCTCGAAAGGATGATTGCCCAGGCACGCGAAATCTCAAGAGACGATTCAAAAGCCTATGACTCGTTGGCGCTGCTCGAAGACGTTTTAGGTATTCGTCTGTCCCTGGTTCGGGAAGGCGAAGACAGCGGAAAGTGGTCAAATGAGTATGCAAGCGCACGGCAGGGTCTCTCTTCGTCACAAAAGCAGGTCGCATCACTCGGCGGCATACCTTCTCTTTCGTCGCCTGAGGTGATGTCCCCGGCTGCGGGAAAGGCTACGTCCCCGGGTCCGGTCACGAAGGGTGAAACGCCTCAACAGAACAACGTTGCAGGTCAAGCTAGCAATTCCGGCTCGCAGACCGATACTAATTCCAATACCTTAACCGTTGGATCGCTAAACCATTGGGCCACGAAAAGAGTGGTCCCGGTTTATCCGCAACTGGCAAAGGCATCAGGAATTGTTGGTGTCGTTAAGGTGTATGTGACTACCGACACAAGCGGCAGAGTTGTCGAAGTC
>JBGTLE010000085.1:0-15738 GCA_041744295.1 Pyrinomonadaceae bacterium
CGCAACCGTAAAGCTCAAGCGGTCCAATATTACTCGTTGACCGTAGGCGTGCGAGACATTGCGAAACTCGATGCGCGGCACATAAGGGTCAATCCCTACTGGTGCGTGATCAATCAAGCTGCTCGTTTCCATTGACATGAACTGATCCTCCAACTGCTTATCGAAAAAACCGCCATTCGCGATTGCTGACAAGAATAACCAAATCAACGTCAACTTCTGACTCCATCATCGCGGGGCCGAGAGAGTCCGACAACCATAATAGTCGGGTGATAACACCCGCCCCGCTCCTTTAAGGTACACTGATCATTATACGCGACAGACTTACAGACAGAGCATCTCGGGAGCAGGAGTCACTTTCACCAGCATGAAGCACGATTTACCGCATCGTGCGATGCTTTTTGTGTGTTTGGAAGTTGAAAAGTTGTTACGAAATGGAGAACCCAAAAATGAAGAGAGTAAGACCCTCAATGGCGATCTTGCGCTGGGGCTGGTTCAGTCTACCTACAGGATGCTTCACTCTTTGAGAGCGGTAGGAGGTATCCATGCGCCACACCAAGATTTTGGCTACTCTCGGCCCGTCGTCGGAGGCTGCGGAACAAATCGAGAGTCTCATTGCCTCCGGTGTAGATGCAGTTCGGCTAAACTTTTCCCATGGAACTTCTCAGTGGCACGAAACTGCGTACCAGCGAGTTCGAAATGCCGCTAAACAAGCCGGTCGGGCGATTGCCGTGGTACAGGATCTCCAAGGCCCGAAAATTCGCTTGGGTGAAATAGAAGGAAACGGGATCGAACTATTGACCGGCGCCTCACTGGTCATCACCACGCATCCGATTCGAGGTTCCCTAGAACGCATTCCCACTACGTATTCAAACCTTCCCAATGAGATCTCAAATGGCAACAGGATCCTTATCGACGACGGCCGAATCCAGTTAGTGGTAGAGAAGGTAGAGGGTACGGAGATCCATTGTCGCGTCCTAGTGGGGGGAGTCTTGTCCTCTCGCAAGGGGATTCATGTTCCCGGTGCGAGATCAAATACTCCTACCCTTAGTGAAAAGGATAAAGCTGACGCCCACATTGGCTTATCACTCGGAGTCGATTTCATGGCGTTGTCCTTCGTAAGAGGGGTTGAGGACGTTGAGAACTTACGCGAGTGGATGAAGCACAAAGGGAAGACGATCCCTATCATCTCTAAAATAGAGACGTCACAAGCGATTGAACATTTGGATGAGATTGTTTCTGCGTCTGACGGCGTAATGGTGGCGCGTGGAGACCTTGGAGTTGAAGTGTCTTTGGAGATGATCCCGTTCTATCAAAAGAAGATCATCCAACGCGCCAATTCCGCAGGAAAGATCGTGATTACAGCTACCCAGATGTTGGAATCGATGATGACGAACCCGTCTCCAACCCGGGCTGAGGTGACTGATATAGCAAACAGCATCCTCGATGGGACCGATGCCATTATGTTGTCAGGAGAGACAGCGATCGGGCGATTCCCGGTCGAGACCGTTAAGCAGATGGCTTCTATCGCCGAAACCACTGAAATGACACTATACCCTTTTGACCGTACCAATCATTACAACCGTACCAATGAAGCTCCGGACTTTGCCGCTGCTGCGGCTCGACTCATCGGTCAGGCTTCACGAGAGCTCAGCCCCAAAGCAGTCGTCGTTTTTACGAGAACCGGCCATACGGCAAACTTGATTTCAGCGGAGCGCACTCGTACTCCGATTTTTGCATTTACCCCTGAAGCATCAACATATCGACGAATGGCATTACTTTGGGGTGTCGTTCCCAGGGAAATCCGAGAACTGCATTCCCCGCAAAAGATGGTGGCAGAGGTGACGCGTCACCTACTTAGCGACGATTTGGTCAAGAAGGAGGATACCATCTTGTATTTGTTGGGCTCTAATACTTCGCCCGGCGGAACGAATATGATTAGGATTGCTCGTGTAGGGGATGTTGCCGAGGAACTCGAGCAGTGTGAAACTTACTAACTGGGAAATATATTATCGTCAGGAGGCGTCCTTCTGACTGCCTTCGTCTGGGCGTACATTGCGGATGGCGGCGCTCGCTATACAGTTCATTCTCAATGGAATTATCTCCTATTTACGACTCGCTTATGAATCGCTAGAGGAAACACGATTAGATCCATCTCTTGCAGTGTTAATACGTACGAATCGTGTTAACACGCTATCCTGCACTCGTCTTCCAGTCTAGGCTGGACATATAGGCTGATCGTTGCTCACGATGACTTACATGGGATAGGCAAGGGGTCTCAGCGAGAGAACGGTTGTACCTGAGTACTCCAAAGTCTCGCGGCAACGATCAGTAGTAATTCATTTGGATCTTGACGGAGGGCCTTGCGTTGTCGTGATGACCCTTAAGGACTCCAAAGGCGTACGAATTGGCATGACCGCCGACGAAGTTAGGCAAACACTCGGGACGCTGGAAGTAAAGGATAAGACGGAAGATCTCTTCCTAATCTCTGATGTCGAGATGGTACAGGTTGTCTATGATAAAGATGGCAAAGTAAGCGCCGTCTCCATCACCTATTCAAACAAGAACGCCGCGGCGCCGACCGATCTCTCCGTGCCAGGTGAAGAGGTGGCAGTCGGTGCGGACGGACGTGTCTATAAACTCGTCCGCTACCCGACGGTCGGTTACTGGGTGGCGTACAGCCGCACCGCCGGCGACGCGCCTGCCGTCTCACTAACGATGAAGAAGATGCGGGTTATCCCGAGGTGAATCTTCTAAGGTTCCGACGTTATGGCTGGCGACTGTCCTCGGGTAGATGGCCGCGATAATCTTCAAACATTTGTAGACGATTATCTGCTGCCCACCGGCCAGCGGTGTTTCATAGTTGAGGAGAAAGGTAATGTCACTGGAATAATCACGCCGCACGAGGTGAAGTCAACTGCCCGAGCTCGATGGCCTTACACGACCGTTGATGAGGTGATGCAGCCCCTGGAGCGACTCCATGCGGTTGGGCCAGATACGCTGGTCAACGATGCGCTGGAAACGATGGGGCGTGAGGACGTGAATCAGTTGCCCGTATTTAAGGATGGCCGTCTCGCGGGGATCATCTCGCGCAGTCATATCCTGCGCGCGCTTCAGACGCGCGCAGAATTGCACGTCTGATGCGGATGTAAAGTGACATGAAAGCACCCGAAGACGTTGTATTTCTGTTCGACTGCGACAGCATGCTCCTCGACAACGATAGCGTGGTGGTCGATCTTCGAGTGCATCTCGAGAGTGAGTTCGGCCAAGAGAACCGGGATCGCTACTTCGAAATCTTCGAAGCATTGCGCAAGGAACTGGGTTACGCAGACTATCTCGGTGCATTGCAACGCTACCGTCTTGGCGGCATGAACGATCCACGTTTGCTGCAAATGTCCTCGTATCTGGTGGACTATCCGTTTTCTGACCGACTCTACGCTGGTGCGCTCGACGTAATAGAACATCTTGGCACGTTGGGATCGACGGTCATTCTTTCAGATGGCGACGTCGTCTTTCAGCCACGCAAGATCCAGCGATCAGGACTGTGGGAAGCGGTAAACGGTCGAGTTCTTATTCATATTCATAAGGAGCGAATGCTCGATGACTGTCGCACAACGCTACCCGGCCCGCCACAACATCATGGTGGATGACAAGCTGCGTATCTTAGCTGCGATGAAAAATGTTTGGGGAAACCGACTTACAACAATCTTCCCACGCCAGGGACACTACGCGCTCGATCCGCACAATGTCGCCAGGTATCCGGCTGCCGATCTCACTGTAGATCATATTGGAGATCTGATTGAACTGTGACCTTGGCGTATTGCTCAAGAGCAACTGAGAAATCGCGGCAGAGCGAGCCCGAGTATTGATCTGACATTAGTCAAGGGGGCATATTACCCTCCCTTAGGTCTTTCCCCCTTCGGAAGCAACAGAACTCTCCATCTTTATGACTGACTTTCTTATATTCTCAGGATTCAAGCGCGGGTCTAATAGCGAAGAGCAGCCTATCCGGGACGAGATATTTAGTGTCGAGCGTCTTGAACAGTACGCAAAGAGCCTTGCCACTGAACAAAAGATCACCAGGAAAAGAAATCGTGCCCTCCTGTTTCCTCGTCTTAGAGATAACGGGCGGAGACTCGTCTCAGCCTACCAAGCTCTGGTTGAATCGATACGACAGGGACGCGCGATATCTCCAGCTGCCGAGTGGCTGGTAGACAATTTTCATATCATCGAAGATCAATTGCGTGAAATTCGGGAAGACCTGCCCAACTCCTACTATCATGAATTACCAAAACTTACCGAAGGTGAACTCAAAGATTATCCACGCATCTACGCCTTAGCCCTGGCGCTGATCGCGCACACCGATAGTCGGCTCGATAGCAATACCCTTCGACGTTTCATTGCCGCATACCAAACAGTCAGCCCGCTGACGATCGGCGAAGTCTGGGCAGTCCCCATAACGCTGCGTTTAGGTCTCGTTGAAAATTTGCGAAGACTAGCAGTTCTGATCCTGCGCGGTCGGGATGAACGCGACCAGGCCGATGACCTTGCCGACAAACTTCTTGAACTCGCCGTGCGGCAACCGACGAAATTGATCCCGGCGCTTTCTGAAAGCCTGGGTAAACGCGGACCAATGCCCACGGCCTTCGTCGTGCAATTGGTGCAACGACTGCGCGAACAAGACCCTGCGCTCATACCGATAACAGATTGGCTCGAAAATCGGTTGGAGCAGCAGCACACCAGCATCGAGCAAGTCATCCATGCTGAGCATCAGCGCCAAGCCGCGAC
Organism: Pyrinomonadaceae bacterium; assembly: GCA_041744295.1. Classification (GTDB taxonomy): domain Bacteria; phylum Acidobacteriota; class Blastocatellia; order Pyrinomonadales; family Pyrinomonadaceae; genus PSRF01. The sequence goes on from JBGTLE010000085.1 coordinate 4,786, forward strand.
ACAGGTTACCGTCGGTGACATCATCACCAGCATGCGTCTCCTTTCGACGCTGGATTGGCGTGATTTTTTCGAAGGCGTCAGTCTGGTAGACGCACTTTTGGGGGAAGATCCTGCGCAGGTCTACCTGCAGATGGATTTTGCGACTCGAGATCGTTATCGCCACGCTATCGAGCGGATCAGCAAGCGAACCGGCTCAAGTGAACTAGATATCGCCAAGGCAGCGGTCCGGATGTCCGCTCAGCCTGTTCACGATGATCGAAATCCTCGACCGCTCTCGCATGTTGGCTACTACCTGATCGACGCGGGACTCCCTGAGTTGGAAAACACGTTTTCTTACCAGCCCTCTATCGGCGAAAAATGGCGCCGTTGGCTGCTTCGTAACGCGACCCCCGTATATTTCGGTTCGCTAGTGCTGCTGACCTCCTCAGCTCTCCTCTTTCTGCTCTTTGCGCTGCACCGAACGGCAACCGGTTGGCTGATTTCACTGATTGCATGCGCGTTGGCGTTGGTTCCGGCCAGTGAATTGGTGCTCGCCATTCTAAATTGGGACATAACACATTTCTTCGAACCCCGATTGTTGCCCAGGATGGAAACCACTGAAGGCGTTCCCGGAGACGCACGCACCATGGTTGTGGTGCCGACGATCTTCTTCAGCGAAGCCCAGATCCATGACCTTCTGGAAAAACTCGAGGTGCATTTTCTTGCCAATCAGGACAGGCACGTCCATTTCGCATTGTTAAGTGATTTCGGGGATGCCGATTCCGAAGAACTACCGGAGGACGACAAACTTCTGGGATTAGTCTTAGGTGGCATTGATGAGTTAAACCAGCGCTATGGGAAAGACAATCCCAACGTCTTTCATCTTTTTCATCGTCGCCGTAAATACAATTCCAACGAAGGAAAGTGGATGGGCTGGGAGCGCAAGCGTGGCAAGCTGCACGAGTTCAATCAACTGCTTCGTGATAGCAAAGATACGAGTTTCATGACGGTTACGGCAGATGGAGCCCTGCTCAGACTCGTCCGCTACGTAATTACTCTCGATTCAGATACTAGTCTTCCCCGTGACGTAGCGCGGAAACTCATTGGCACGGCGATGCACCCGCTCAACCAACCGCGCATCGATCCCTCAGTCAATCGCGTTACGTATGGCTATGGAATCCTTCAGCCGCGGATCAGCATTTCGCTGGAAAGCGCTTCTCAATCCAGGTTCTCCCGCATATTTTCCGGAATGACCGGTCTCGATCCTTATACAACTGCTGTGTCTGACGTCTACCAAGATCTTTTCGGGGAAGGAAGCTACACCGGCAAGGGTCTTTACCATGTGGACGCATTTGAGGCGACGCTTTCAGATCGGGTTCAGGAAAACTACCTGCTGAGTCATGATCTTTTCGAGTCACTGTTTGCGCGCGCCGCACTGATCACTGATATCGAACTCTTTGATGACTATCCTGCTCGATATAACAGCTATGCAAAACGTCTGCATCGTTGGACCCGAGGCGATTGGCAAATTCTGCGCTGGCTCTTCCCTTATGTCGTCGACGGCAGAGGGCGGACGGTGCGGAATCGTCTTCCGCTAATCTCGCGCTGGAAGATCCTTGATAACCTGCGTCGGAGTCTCATCGCCCCCTCGATTTTTTTATGGTTACTCGCCGCCTGGACTGTCTTCCCCGGCACTCGAACCCTCTGGAGTCTTTTGGTAGTCCTCACAATTGCCTTGCCAGTGTATCTGCATGTAACGACGAGCCTCTTAGTACATCCTCGAGGCAGTCTCTGGTCCAGCCATTTTTGGACGCTTTGGGTAGATATAAGAACCAACACGGTTCAAACCGCGTTATCTGTCATCTTCGTGGCTCATCAGGCGTACCTCATGACGGACGCAATAATGCGCACAATCTATCGAAAACTTGTTTCGCGGCGACATTTACTCGAATGGGTAACAGCGGCACAGTCCGAGCAGGAAACTCGGGTTGATCTTCGATTATTTCTGCGACTGATGTGGCCGGCAGAATTGCTGGCAGTGTCCGCCGCTCTACTTCAGATAATTCTCAGACCTGGATTTGCACCTGAGGTTTGGTTTTTCATTCTGGCGTGGGCTACCTCACCGTTCATCGCTTATTGGATCAGCTTACCGCCGCGAATAAAAAGCAAAGGACTGATACCTACTGAACTAACCTTCGTGAGGTTGATTGCTCGTCGCACATGGCGGTTCTTTGAAACGTTCGTCGGCCCCGAAGACAACTGGTTACCTCCCGACAACTTCCAGGAGGATCCCGTTCCCGTCGTGGCCCATCGCACCTCACCGACAAACGTAGGATTGCTTTTGCTCTCGACTGGTGCAGCGCACGATTTTGGTTATTTGAATACGCTGGAATTCGTGGAGCGGTTGGAATTGACGTTTGGGACTTTGGGCAAATTAACAAAATTTAGAGGTCATTTTCTCAATTGGTACGACACCGTCTCCCTTGGGCCCCTGGAGCCGCAATACATCTCAACGGTGGATAGCGGCAATCTGGCGGGCCACCTGATTGCCCTGCGGCAAATGTGCATTGAGTTGCCGGACGTTCCAGTTCTGGATTGCCGGGTCATCGACGGTATCAGAGACACAACCAGTGCACTGTCGCTAGAAGTTTCCAGACTCGCAACGATCAGGCAGCGAACGGACGTTGTGAGTGTGCGCCAACTGCGTGACGCAATCGAAAGCTGTGAGGAACTCGTCTCTTCCTATCCAGGCATAAGTGTGGCCTCCTGGTCGTTTTTGCTGAATTCCCTGAAAAAACGAGTCCTGGATGTGAAGGACATTATCGAAGCGCTCTCGCTCGAGCATGGCGTCGAAAGCTTTGAAGAGTTGCGCTGGTGGTCTGGCACTTTGCAGCATCAAGTTGATTCATTTGTTCGTGACGTCGACACCTTCACTCCCTGGGTTTCACTAACTCATTCGATCGCAAACGACATTCAGCAGTACGGAAGCGAAGCCGAAACCCAGTGGGGCGACATCGAGCAACTCCTGGCTAACATTCCTAGCTTCTCAGCGATTTCCGAGGTCGTGGATAGTGCTTTGATTCGACTGGCTGCCTTGAAGTCAACCATTGGACAAGCAGCTTCGGACTCAAACCAACAGCGCGATGGCGTGACGCGTGCTCTTGGACAGCTAAGTAACGTTCTGGAAAATGCCACAGGCGCCTCAAAGGATTTGCTGGCACGACTTGCGCGACTCGCACAGCAGTCCGAGCAGACCGCGGTCGCGATGGATTTTCAGTTTCTCTTTGATGAAGAACGCCAGCTCTTCACGATTGGCTTCAATGTTTCTGAACTTCGTCAGGATAACTCGTTTTATGACCTGCTAGCGACGGAAGCCCGGATCGCAAGCTTCGTGGCAATTGCCCAGGGCGATGTACAGCAGGAACATTGGTTTCGACTGGGACGGCAGCTCACTGTTGTTGATGGGGGACGGGCGCTAATCTCCTGGACCGGAACGATGTTCGAGTACCTTATGCCACTCCTGGTTGCGCGTAGTTACCCGAGAACTCTCTTGGCCCAGACCTACGAAACAGTTGTGGCAAGACAGATTGAATATGGTCTGCAGCGCGGAGTGCCGTGGGGAATTTCAGAATCTGCATACAACGTACGCGACCTGCATTTGAACTATCAATACGGTCCCTTTGGCGTTCCCGGCTTAGGGTTGAAGCGCGGGCTGATCGAGGACCTGGTGGTTGCTCCCTACGCCACGATGCTCGCGGCAATGGTCAGTCCGCGCGAGGCGGTAGAAAATATGCGCACGCTAGAGCAGCAAGGCGCGCTGGGAAGATATGGTTATTACGAGGCTATTGACTACACACGAGATCGCCTCCCTCAAGACCAGAAGCGGGTGATCATCAAAGCATTTATGGCCCACCACCAGGGTATGAGTGTGGTGGCGCTTGCTAACACCGTGCATAACAATCGGATGGAAAGCCGGTTTCACTCCGATCCATCAGTACGGGCCACCGAGCTACTACTGCAAGAACGAATTCCTACAGGTGCGCGACCCGTTCATCCGCGTGCCGAAGAAGTGTTAACGGGCCGAGTGGCTCAATCGCCCCGTGGGTCGATCGCCCGAACATATCTTAGCTACGATCTCGACCAGCCACTCACTCAACTGCTTTCAAACGGTACTTACAACGTAATGCTTACTACTGCCGGAGCCGGGTTTTCAAGGTGTGGATCTTACGCGGTCACCCGCTGGCGGGAGGATGCGACCCGGGATAACTGGGGAATGTTCATCTACTTGCGTGATGTTCGCCGGGGGACTGTTTGGTCTGCCGGATACCAACCGGTGAAACGCCGGCCGCAAACTTATGAAGTTTCCTTCACAGAAGACAAGGTTGATTTCTGGCGAAGCGATGACGGAATTATCACTCACACGGAAATTGTTGTGTCGGCCGAAGACAATGCCGAAGTTCGGCATGTGTCGCTCACCAATGACACCACGGCTGTTAGGGACGTAGAAGTGACCAGTTATTCCGAGGTGGTGCTGGCATCACCCGCGGCGGATGCGGCGCATCCAGTCTTTAGCAATCTGTTTGTTGAGACTGAATTCTTCGCGGCAGAAAACTCCATTCTGGCCCGTCGGCGCCAGCGTTCGCAGGACGAAGAACCTGCGTGGGGGGTCCACACGGTTGTTGTTGAAAGCAACTCCGTGGGAGCAGCGCAATATGAAACTGACCGCGCTCGTTTCCTGGGACGAGGTCACACTACTGCAGACCCGGTGGCTATAGTGGAGGACCGCCCGCTTTCAAATACAGTGGGCGCTGTGCTCGATCCGATTTTCAGCTTGCGGCGCCGCGTCCGGATCCAGCCTGGCGAGACGGTGCGAATCTCATTCAGCACCGCTTTCGCCCATTCGCGGGAAGAAGCAATGATGCTCGCAGATAAGTATCACGATCCCAGCATTTTCGAGCGCCAGGCGAGACTTGCCTGGACTAAAGCGCAAGTTGAGATGAACCATCTCAAGATTGACGCCGAGGAAGCACATCTGTTTCAGCGACTAGCGACGAGAATAATCTTTTCCGATCCCTCGCTGCGCCCGAGCCCCCATGTTCTCGCTATGAATACTAAAGGGCAGTCCGGATTATGGCCGTATGCCCTAAGTGGTGATCTACCGATCCTCTTGGTTCGCGTAAGCAGGTCCGAAGATTTGCAGATTGTGCGGAAGATACTGCGAGGGCATGAGTATCTTCACTATAAAGGACTCAAGATTGACTTGGTGATTCTGAACGATCATCCACCAAGCTACGACCAATCTTTACAAAGAGAACTGGATGCAATGATCGGGACCGGCGGCTTGCAGATACGGCGCGATAAACCAGGCGGCGCCTTCCTGCGGAGAACCGACCTCATGCCGGAAGCGGATCGCATTCTGCTCCATGCAGTAGCGCGAGCGGTTGTCGTTACTGAACGTGGCACACTTGAGGATCAACTGGAACGATCGTTAGTGGAAGCACCACTACCGCCGGCGTTGCTGCCCCGTTCGCCATCGCAAAAGTATCCCGAACCTCCGACGACCCTCCCACAGCTAAAATTTTTCAACGGCATCGGTGGATTTCATCAAGATGGCCGGGAATATGTAATCGTGCTCGGGGCCGATCAATGGACGCCGGCACCTTGGGCCAACATCGTCGCGAATCAAGTGGAGTTTGGTTTTCAGGTTACGGAAACTGGCGCCGGATACACGTGGTCGGTGAATAGTCGTGAGAATCGACTGACGCCATGGTCAAATGACCCGGTAAGTGACCTTCCAGGAGAGATCATATACCTGCGCGACGAAGATACAGGGACGATCTGGTCCCCAACTCCATTGCCAATCCGTGAGTTGCAGCCCTACACCATACGGCACGGCCAGGGTTACACCGTGTTTGAACACACGAGCCATGGCATCTCTCAGGAGTTGCTTCTGTTCACGCCGTTGCAAGCATCGGTCAAAGTTTCGCTTTTGCGTCTGGTGAATCGCGGCAACCGAAAACGGCGATTTTCAGTAACTTCCTATAACGAGCTGGTTCTTGGTGTCGAGCGCAGCATTTCAGCACCTTACTTGATCACCGAGATAGACGAGGCCGGAACTATCTACGCACGAAATCCCTTCAACAACGAGTTCGGAGAACGCATCGCTTTTGTCGCCGCAAATGAACAGATTTCCAGTTCGACCTGTGACCGCAAGGAGTTTCTTGGACGAAACGGGTCATTGGCGCGGCCAGCCGCACTAAGTCGAGGAAAGCTGGCGGGTCGAGATGGCGCGGGATTGGATCCCTGTGGCGCGGTGCAAATAAACGTTGAACTCGGTCCATTCGAAGCACGGGAATTCGTGTTTGTCCTTGGCGAAGCAGCATCGAGGGGCGAAGCAGCCGCACTTGTTACGCGGTTCAGCAGTTTAGCCAGCGTGAACGATGAATTCGACAAGGTGCTCTCCTACTGGGACGATCTGCTCGGCGCCGTGCAAGTGCAAACTCCCGATGCGGCCATGGATCTGATGCTCAATCGTTGGCTGCTATATCAGACGTTGTCTTGTCGAATCTGGGCGCGCTCTGCTTTTTACCAGTCCGGTGGCGCCTTTGGATTCCGTGATCAGTTGCAGGACGTAATGGCGCTTGTCTATAGCTGTCCGTCCGTGACGCGCAACCAGATACTGCTCGCGGCAAATCATCAGTTTAAGGAGGGTGACGTGCTTCACTGGTGGCACCCACCCACTGGACGCGGGGTTCGAACTCGCTTTTCAGATGATCTGTTGTGGTTACCTTTTGTCACCTCTTTCTATGTAGGAATCACTGGGGATTCGTCGGTGCTCGACGAGGACGTTCCCTTTATTGAGTCCCCTATTCTCGAGCGTGGACAGCAAGAACTCTACCTCCAGCCGGCGCCGTCTTCAGAATCAGGATCCATTTTCGACCACTGTATTCGGGCTATTGATCGCAGTTTAGCTGTGGGTCAACACGGACTGCCGCTGATGGGCTCCGGTGATTGGAACGATGGCATGAATCGCGTAGGCCATCTTGGGAAAGGCGAGAGCGTCTGGGTGGGATGGTTTCTCTATGCGATTCTGACTGCATTTGTTCCTCTGTGTCGCCAGCGCAAGGATGATGCTCGCGCCGAGACCTATCAGAAACATTTGGTAAAACTTAAATCAGCGCTCCGGGAAAACGCCTGGGACGGCGATTGGTATCGGCGCGCTTTTTTTGATGACGGTAGTCCGCTCGGTTCGGCGCAAAACGAAGAGTGTCGTATCGATTCCATCGTGCAGTCGTGGGGGGTCATGTCCGGCGGGGCTGAACACCACCGCCAAGTGCGCTCGATGTCCGCCGTTGAAGAATACTTAATACGCCGGGGTGATGGGTTAGTAGTTCTATTCACACCGCCCTTCGACAATGGCAAACTCGATCCAGGTTATATCAAAGGTTATGTCCCGGGCGTCCGTGAAAACGGTGGTCAATATACACACGCGGCGATATGGACCATGATTGCATTCACAGCCCTGGGTGACGGCGAACGTGCGGGAGAACTTTTCTCATTGCTTAATCCAATCAATCATGCCTCGACCAGGGCTGGACTGCACAAGTACAAAGTGGAGCCCTATGTAGCGGTCGGTGATGTGTACGCAGTCGCGCCGCACACTGGGCGCGGTGGCTGGACCTGGTATACCGGTTCTGCAGGTTGGATGTATCGCGCAGGCCTGGAATCTATTTTGGGACTCAAGAAAAGTGGTGATCGCCTGGCGATCGATCCCTGCATACCACGATGGTGGCGGGACTATCAGATCACTTATCGCTTCGGAGGAACGACTTACCGAATCCAAGTTGAAAATCCCCTCGGGATCAGCCACGGAGTTTCGAGCATTGAACTGGATGGGGTGCAATTGAATGTCGAAGAGATCGCTCTCAGTGATGATAACCATACCCACCAGGTACGTGTTGTGCTTGGAGAAAGAACACCGACGCTGGAAACGCAAGCTGGTGCTTCCGAACTAAGTGAAGAGCACAGCGACCATTGAACGAACCCTCGCTACTACCAGGACAGTTCTTGTTAAGGAGTGTTGACGACGCAGGCAGATCATGAAATTGAGTCCATTCGCAGGAAAACCGCCGGAGCCAGGGATGCTGGTGAATGTTCCCAGGCTGATCACGGCGTATTACACCGAGGTCCCTGATCCGTTGATTCCGGCGCAACGAGTCGCATTTGGAACCTCAGGGCATCGTGGTTCGTCGCTGCAAAAGGCCTTTAATGAATGGCATATTCTTGCCATCAGCCAGGCGATTTGCTTGTATCGAGAACAGCATCAGATAGAGGGTCCTCTATTTCTCGCCATGGATACTCACGCGCTCTCGGTGCCGGCATTTGCAAGTTCTCTTGAGGTGCTGGCAGCTAATGGCGTGGCAGTAATGATCGCCGAAGAGGACGAATACACTCCGACGCCAGCCGTATCGCACGCGATTCTCACTTACAACCGCGGACGCAAATCCGGACTCGCCGACGGTATCGTGATCACGCCATCGCACAATCCTCCTCACGACGGCGGATTCAAATACAACCCGCCCCACGGCGGTCCGGCGGAAACCGACGTCACTAACTGGATCGAGACGAAGGCTAACCAGTTTCTCGAGAGCGCCCTTCAAGGCATCAAAAGGATTCCCTTCGAGAAGGCTCTGCGCGTCTCCACTACACACCGGCATGACTTTCTCAATGCCTACATCAGTGATCTCGCCAACGTTATCGACATGGATTCAATTCGCGGCGCGAAGGTGAAAATGGGAGTGGATCCGCTCGGAGGGGCCGGGGTGCACTACTGGGCGCGAATCGCTGAGCGCTACCAGTTAGACCTCACCGTCGTCAACGAAACCGTCGATCCGACTTTCAGTTTCATGACGGTGGATTGGGACGGCCTGATCCGCATGGACCCATCTTCATCCTTCGCCATGACGAATTTGGTCGGACTGAAGGATCGTTTTGACATTGCTTTCGCCTGTGACACGGACCACGACCGGCACGGGATCGTCACGCGCACAAGCGGTTTACTCCCGCCCAATCACTACTTATCAGTTGCAATCTATTACCTCTTCGAACACCGTCCGAAATGGAATAGCGCAGCGGCTGTCGGCAAGACCATGGTGAGCAGCCAGATGATCGATTACGTCACTGCGAAGCTTGGTCGCAAGCTCTACGAAGTCCCAGTCGGCTTCAAGTGGTTCGTGGATGGTTTGCTCGACGGCTCACTTGGTTTTGGTGGTGAGGAGAGTGCGGGTGCGTCTTTCCTCCGCCGTGACGGCAGCGTCTGGACAACAGACAAAGACGGAATTGTGCCGGCTCTGCTTGCGGCGGAGATCACCGCACGGATGGGCCGTGATCCCGGCGAGATCTATCAGGAACTAACGCGCTAGTTCGGAGAGTCGGCGTACACGCGCGTCGAGGCTCCGGCCACCGCGCAGGAGAAAGAGATGCTAAAAAGACTCTCGCCGGGTCAAGTGCGAATGACAGACCTTGCTGGCGAACAAATCCACTCCGTCCTTACCAATGCGCCGGGCAATGGCGCTGCCCTCGGAGGATTGAAAGTCGCGGCAGCGAGCGGATGGTTCGCGGCGCGTCCGTCCGGGACTGAGGATATTTACAAAATCTATGGAGAGAGCTTTCAGGGCCCGGATCATCTCGGGCGCATTTTGGAGGAAGCACAGAAAATCGTCAGCGAGGCAATCGCTGAACCCATTCCTTCCAAAGGAACGGCGGAGAAACCACAATGACTGACGATGTTCGTAAAATTCTTGAGTGTTACCGAAGCGAAAATCGGGCGTCCTGACCAACCTGGCCAGGATCCTAAATCACGGCCTCGTGCAGCAGATCGTGAGCGTTCAGTTAGGCCGGATCGTATGAGGGAGGATTTGGCGCGAAACTGCGTCCGCGCATTGTTCTCTTCTCCGGTGGGCCAAAGGAAAGCGATGAAGCTCTATTCGCCGAGAGTCGCGCGATCCGCGAGGGCGGCGGATTCGGCTCGATCATCGGACGCAATTCTTTCCAACGGGGACAAAGCGGCCGCTTTGCGTCTCCTCGATAAGATGGTCCGCATTTACCAGGCGTAAAGGCAGGACTTTATGGCAAGAAATGGCGATTAAGGAGAATCCCTGTTTCAAAGACACTGAAGTTCCTCAGCAATGAGAAAGGCAAAGGAAATCTCAATCGCAAATGAAACACTTGAAGGACTCTGGAACTATTCCTGTCCCTAGAGGTGAGCGAAGTCATCAACCACGCGGCGGCAATCTCCTGCATCCAGATGCCGACGTTCGATGCCACCGCTGCGATCCACAGCGTTCGAAAAAGCGGTTCGCCGAGAGGACTCCACGCCGATGTTGCCACGGATTGCTTGGTCATCCCTGAAGCAACTGAGCTGGACCAGTTGGAACTATTCATTAAGAGGGCTCTTTGATCTTTCTCCGGACTTTTCTGATCGTCGACATAGCGCCAAATATGATCAGCGCCACTACTACTCCATAAACCCACCAAGGCACGTTATGGCCCGCAATGATCAGATACAGATATGCGGAGATGAAACAGAATCCCGCGGAAAGCGTAGGCAAGACAATCGATTTATGTTGGCGGTAATTACGCACCAGCCAGGCGATTGAAGCCGTAAAAAACGGGATCGCCCCAATATAGATCGCGCCGAATATCAAAGGGTTGACGTTATATTGTTCCCCCAGGCCCATAAACCAATCTTTTATCGCGGCCCATCCCATATCGATACGCTCCTTCTCCTGCTCGCTTTGACTCTAGGAAGCTCTGAAGAAGTGGTCAACTCCCTGATAGGGGTAGGGAGAGCGCGCTCCCCCTCCCTCCGAACCGGACGTGCGGGTCTCCCGCATCCGGCTCTCCAGTTGGTGGTTCACCTTCGAGAGGGTTGACATAACAACTCATGAGCCGCTGCAAGCGAGAACAGCTCCT
>JBGTLE010000086.1:0-5143 GCA_041744295.1 Pyrinomonadaceae bacterium
GATGTAGATGGCTGGATGAGGGATGCCACGCTTGTAAGGCGTCCAATCGTTTTTAAGGCCATACTGGAGTACTACTTCTCCCTTTTCATCCGATAGCATGGGAAATGGTGTTTCTGTTTTCGCCTTGTATTTTCGCAGTGATGCGAGCGGGTCCAGCGAGACTGTGAGTACTTCTGCCCCGAGGTGCTTGATCTGATCGTAAACGCGACGCACCTTTCCAAGGTGCAGCAGGCAAAACGGTCACCACATGCCACGATAAAAAAGCAGCACGACATTCTGCTTGCCGGCAAAGTCCACCGGGCCTAACGACTGTCCTGAAGCCGCTTCCACCAAGGTAAAGTCAAACGCCTTGTCACCCGGCTTGAGGATGCCAGTCCCCATTTACCCAACCTCCGAATCGGCAGAACCATTAGAATCTCTTCTACTACTTACTCGAAGCCTTCGACGCCTTGTGGGAGTTGCAGCCGATATTAGTCGCTGAGTCGGATTAGAGGCCTATGCACATTGCCGACACGCGCTCTGTGACGGTGCGTCGTTCAAAAGCTCGCTGTGCGGCTTCAGGATTCCAGTTCTTCCGCTGCCAAATTGAGCCGTCTGCGAACTCCACGAAGTTGATCACAACACTCTCCTCGAAAAGATCTTTAGGCTTGTTCGCCAGACTTCCGATACTGACCACATTGCTTGGGCCTGTCTTACTGAATATGCGAAACTCGGTCCCTTTCTCGGGCTTAAGGGGCCCGCCACAAAGAAACTCTCGTCGCGACACATTCGTTGGGTTTAACGATTCTTTGAATTGATATTCCCAAATGAGGGCTTGAATGACTTTCGTGCCCGCGTTTTGAATTTTGACCTGGTACGCGAAGCCGTCCACGACGGGCTTAGGCTCGCGTGATTCCCGCACAATGCGTTCAAGCTCAGCGCCGCGTCCGTCGAGCGTATCCGCATTTGGATCTCTTTCTCCGGCCGCAGCGTTTATCCTTCGTTGTTTTTGGAAGTTCTTGTCTGCCGGCGTCATGGCCGCAGCGGGCGCTTTTGTCGCTGCAGAGTTTGCGTGTTCGATTCGCTGACGATCTCTGAACGACTTGAATCCAACGACCACTACCGGAGAATCCTGATTAGCGGGAGCGGTGCTCTGACCGTTGGCGGGGGCGGGATTCTGAGCTGAAAAACACAACCTTAGGAGTAGTGAGAGGAGAAGTAAAACTCTCATGGCTTGCCTCCTTTGACCATCAAGCTGGATCCTGGCTTGCGCTGCAACTCCCGCATGGTACCCATTACCATGGGAATTTGGAGCGGGCGACGAGGATCGAACCCGCAACTTTCAGCGTGGGAATGTGAACCGGTCGCTCTTTATTTCAACACTTCAACAGATGCTTAGGAAACACTCGGGTCCATAGTGTTTCATACTGTGCTCTCGATAGCCATATTTGTACCTCATTGCGGGACATTTGCGGGCAAACCGACGCCCGGGCATTCCCTTCATCGCCGTCTCTTAACAGGTGGCCATGTTTTGGCGTATTGAAGTTGCACTTTCACCAAAACTGGTAACGTGCTGCTCGCTCCCGGGCGGTAGTAAATAGTCTGGGGCGCGGGCTCATCTTCCTTCAAGGACCGAGTGCCGTCTGCGCCAGCTTCTTTCTCTTGTCTGGTCCAGGGCTTGCCGTCCCCGTTAGCCATTTCCAGCCGGCCTGTCTGCGCGCCCCATGATTTTTCCCATGTGGCGAGGGTTTCATCGGAGAGCCTCTGCGCCTTCTCGCTAATCCCCAAACCTTCAATTGGAGTCGGCGACACCAGGACGATCAGATTCTCGCCGACGTGATCGACTCGAGTCCGCTTCAAAGTGAAGTAAGGCGGACTGTCATCCTGAGACGGAATCTCAGTCACCCGACCGGCTTTCACCGAGTTGTCGCCGCCGCGAGTGCGAGTGGTAGGAAAGATCAAATACGGCTCGCCCTTTGAGCCATCTGCGTACTGCTCCTGGTCTACAACGTAGAGATAACCTGTGCGCGCCGCTTCTATGCTCACGCGGATCCGATCGCCTTCCGATAATTTTCCCCCGGATGACACTCGCTCGGGCAGCCACGTAACCGAGTCCGGCCCGTCATGGGTAATGATTCTTTCACCCGTGTCTGCTGACCGGATTGGACGCAACCGCCAAAGGGTTACACCAATTACTGTGTCTGCCGACACACCAGTTACTGGCACCTGAGGAGTAACAATTCGATAGTTCCGCTTAGCTGATCTCCTGACCGCAGCTCGTTTGCTTCCTTGATTAATAAATGCCGTATCCCAAAGCTGTCGTGTCGCTTCCTCTTCCTGCGGTTGCTGGGCCACAGCCGCCAGCAAACCAGCGACACACAGAAGACTCATCGATGCAACGTGGCGTGAAATGTTTTTCCCGCGGGGTTTCATATCGCCTCCCTAGTGTCCTTTCTCTAAAGTCCGCTGAGAAATCCGTCGACGCCAGAGTAAAGGAGGTTCCGAAGTCAATCCCGTAGGGACGCAATGTTTATAGAAGGTTTGCTCGAACATCGTGCCAGCTCCGCAGGAGCGAAATGTTCTTACCGATGTGTAGCGCAAGCCATCATTTCGCTTCCTACGGAGCTTCCGAGGTCCATTCGTTTAATTACATGCTATAAACATCCCATCCCTACGGGATTGTGAAGCGAGACTTGTCTCAACGCTTCGATTCTAAAACGATCTCCCGAGCCAGACGGTCAGCCAGAACTTCTCGAATTTCAAGTCTTTCGCGGTAGCCTTGCCGCTGCTTTTCGTCGTTGCCGATGACCGTCTGAAGTAAGGCATCTGTCTTTTCAAGATTCGTCTCATAGGTTGCCAGGTCTTTGTACTCCGACATGAGCATTAAGTTCCAGTCCGCGGAGCCATGGGCTTCGGTCTGCAAGACCTTGTAAGAGATGATTTGCCCGTCTTTTTTCAACGCTTCCTGCTCACGCTTCCAGTCGCCGGCGATGTAATTCAGATAAGCCGTCTCCATTCCCGGCTTCATGCGGATGAATCCGATGCTCCAAACCGAGCCGTTGCGATAAGGGCGATTGACTTGCGCAAATGCGACTACACTCAAGCTCAGAACAAGCGCGACGAGCAAACCAACGAGTACGCGATTAAGTTTCATGATCTCTCCTCTTTCATTCAAGAGTGCAAGAGCACAGAGGGTTCCGTTTCTTCTGTCGCCGCACTCGTTTCAAGCGACAGTCCCCCAACTATGTGTGCTGCTTCTACAGGCGTTGCCCTGCTTTTCATTGAAGGACTGCCTGCGAAGGTGGAATATTTTGAGTTGTGGCCTCTCAATATATAAACCGTAAGGCCCGAACAATATCCCTCAGGAATTTCTAAAATATTTTCGTTCTCGCAGCTTTCGGGTGAAGAGCAGGGTTGTTCGGTTGAAAAACGGGTTACTTGCTGCTCAGAACGGACGGTCAAAGGCGGAATCCTGATGCATGATCCTTTGTTTCACTAGAATTGTTCTGGTTCTGCCGCTGCAAGGCAGGTCTGGGAATGACAAGTTCGCTTGTTCGATTCTTGCTCACCGCCATTCGCCCTGCATGGTAAACGCCGCCCAGTAATACGGCGACTGCCATTGCTTCTGCTTCCACATTTCGACCTGCGCGGCTCTTAATGCGGCCGCCGGGCGGTCGCCTTGCTTTAGCATCTTCCCGTAGAACTTCGTCATCAGGTCGGCCGTCGCTTTGTCGTTCACATTCCACAAACTGACGACTACGCGCGCCGCCCCGGCGTACATGAAGCCGCGCGTCAGTCCGACCAGGCCTTCGCCCTTGATCTCTTTACCGAGTCCCGTCTGACAGGCGCTCAAGACCACCAGTTCGGCAGGCAGGTTCAAGTTGTAAATGTCGTTGGCTCGCAGAAAGCCGTCCTGCTGTTTTCCTCGTGCGTCCACCATCGAAAGCACCAACGCCGAGAGGCCCGGGCGTTCGCTGTCGAGCACGCCGTGCGTGGCGAAATGCACGTAACGATATTGACTCAGATCACCCTTGAGGACGGTCGCGCGATTGGCTTGAAAATCAATTGCGGAGAAGCTTGATTCTTTCGGTGTAAGTGCGAGTAATCTTTGCGCTTCCTGACCGGTAAAAGGCAGTCGAGGAATGACCAGTCCGAGGCTCGCGATGCCAGACTTGTCGACAGATTTTCCGGCGAGATGCTCGATGCTGCGACTGTCGTTATAGGCAATGGATTGAAGTTGCGGTTTGTCACTCGTGTCAGTCGCTAGCGCTTTGAAACGCTCATCGGTGCGATCAAAGACCGGATCGGCAATCACCGCAAGCATCTTGGGTGCGAGCTTTCGGCCCGCCAGTTCCGTACGTTGAATGGCCAGGGCGGATGCGGAAGGGAGACTTATAACTTCGTGGTTGACGATTAGGGGCTGGGGACTGACGCGGGGACGCGAGGACCCAGCGACGCGGGGATTCGTCGTCTTTCTCCCTGTGTCCCCGTGTCTCCGCGTCTCTGGTTCCGGCAGCATCGCAAACGGGATGTACTGCAATGCGCCGTCGGCTACGATGACCAGCCGTTTGTTGCCTAGCTGAGCAGCGACTGGGCTGAGCAGCGTTTGGCTCAGTGATTGGGCAGCAGCCGGGAGTCTCGCTTCGGCTTGCGTGATGCGTACTTGACGTTGCTGAGCGGTCTCGCCGCGTTTGCCCGTGCTACGCGCCGTCAGCAGTTCGTAAACCTGCAAGGCGCTCTGCTGAATCTGCTCGCCATTCGGCAGTTCATAACTCGCCAGCGAATCCTTCGAGATTGCCCACAAATAGCTGCGATCATCGCCGAGCGCGTATTCGAGCAACAGCGTGTCGGCGTCAAGTTGCGCTTGAATCTCTTTGAGTTTGAGTGGTTGCGGTTGCACGAGCGCGGCGTAATGTGGACTGGCTTTGCGAATATCGGCCTGCGCCCGCTCATAGTCATTTTCAAGCTGGCTGATTTCAAGCTTTAAGGCGGCTGCCTCTTCGGATTTGCTGGTCTGACTCAGGCGTTCGGCCTTGTCGTTGAGTTGTCGTCCCAGCAGTCGCTCGCGTTCGAGCAGCGCGGCGTCCACGCCCTCGCTCAGATCAGCTCGGGCTTCGCCGAGCAGATCGAGCAGGCTGCGGGCACGCTGGCGTTCGCTGACTTC
>JBGTLE010000087.1:0-2178 GCA_041744295.1 Pyrinomonadaceae bacterium
AGTATCATAGGTCACCAGGAGGCCCTCAAATGGGAGCAAGCCAAATTGCTGAAATGGAGCCAAGCCTGCGCGAGGTTTATCAAGGCATCTCCAGCCCCGACGATCCACCGACCTTGTGCTGCACTCTGGAGGCGATGACTACTTTGGGTTCGGAGGCGTGGGTTCAGGTGATGCCCGGCAACGTCAACATGACCTACCCGTTCACGGAAGGACCTTTTGAGTTGTTGCGCAGACAAGGAGTGCGCAGCCCAGCGGAAATGTATTTGGTGGAATGGGCAGCGGGTGAGTATGCGACCTTCGGTTTCGACAACGTCTCTCCGAGAGATCACGCTTTCTTCGTGGACCAGCTCTTCGTGAAGGTACTGGGATGCGATGATGCGAGCTACGAACTCAGGATATTGATCGAACCCCTGGAAGCGTAAGCTCTCGATAACAGAGATTATCGTGCGCGAGATTGGCGGGGAACTGGTCGCGCTCCAACGCTCGCTCGCTAGCTTTGAAGCGGTGCTTTACTATGCGGCCCGTGTAGCGCAACTCGAGTTAAAGGTAGGTGGTGTTAATGTGGACGCGGGTGATGCCGGGCGTTGCTTCGGTGACCTCAAAGGATGAGCTCTGGCCAAGATAAGGAGAGGCATGATGACCGACGCGAAAAACGTCGAAGCTCTTCTCAAGCTTGTCGAAATATCATGGCATGCCCACAGCGAGCGTCGTGCGATTGAATGGAAGATCAATTTCGATGAGAACAAGAGGAGCCTTTCAGTAAATTGATTCGGAGGTATACCCAATGAGAAATGTGCTGCTGTTTTTTGCACCCGCTATATTGCTGCTTTTCGCACCGCTCACTTCCATTGCTGCCGATCCGGATCTTCGTCAGCTGAAACTTGTCGCTCATTTACCCCCTGAGCTGCCGCAGCGGACTATGGGTCTTGCCTACGATGGAGAGAAGCTTTGGGCCACCATCTATCTCGGGAGGGGTCGCTACGCCACGCTGGATCCGTCGACGCTCAACTGGGTAACAAACAACGAGAACGAGCATTACAAGGTCATCGGTAGCGTAGCAGGCGATTTTCAGAGTCCCGGTGGCATCTGTTTCGCTAAAGGCATGTTATGGATCACCGGTGCATATGGCCAGTCGTTTGGTTCTATAGACACGAAGACCTGGAAGGTCCAACGTCTTTTCAAAGGGAAGCAGCGTGAAGACGTGGCGAGCCAGTCCTATTCCAGTGTCGCCTGTGACGGCAACTATCTTTGGATTGTGTGGCATTGGTTCAGATATGACCTGCCTGTATCGCAAACACAGCTTTTGCTAAAAGTGGATCCCGAAAGCGGCGAAGTAGTTGGGTTATACCCAGTGCCCGGAGGGAGGCGAAATGATGGTACGCACGGGTTGACCTGGGATGGGACAAGGCTCTGGCACATTAAAGATAATAGGCTTTCGGCAATTGATCCCTCGACAGGTGAAATCTCTGCTCAGTATCTAGTCGCCGAGATAAGGCGTCCGAGCGGCTTGGCATGGGCCAATAATGCGTTATGGATTATCGAGTTTGAGGGGAAGGTTTGGCGCCTACCGTTCCGATGAACACCCGGAGCGCGGAACAAAGCGCTGGCGCTGACGGCGCGATAGCATGCTTCTCAAGTAATCGTAATGAACTAGAAGTGAAGCTTAGACTGGTACGGTCTGCCTGCCTCGTGTTGACGTTGTTTGTTAGCGTGGGTGTGGTAGAAGCTGACGCCCAAAACTTGAATCGCATCTTCGGACATACCGAAGGGGCCTTTGTTCTCTACGATCTGAAAAGCAAGCAATACGTCCGGCACAACGAAACGCGTTGTCGCCGGCGATTCACACCCGCCTCAACCTTTAAGATTCCAAACTCTTTGATTGGTCTGGAAACGGACGTGGTTCGAGACGCTGACTTCATCATCCCCTGGGATCGCCAGCGGTACCCGAATGAAGGGCGACCAAACAGCTCTCCATTCATTCACTGGTGGCAAGATCAGACACTGCGTTCGGCGATGAAGTATTCCGTGGTCTGGTATTACATCGAGATTGCCCGTCGGGTCGGCGCGCAAAGGATGCAGAAACATGTCACACAATTCCGTTACGGGAATGCAGACACGTCCGGCGGCATCGAACACTTCTGGCTTGAGCGGGAAGGCAATGTTTACTTCTTTGCTCTT
>JBGTLE010000088.1:0-5058 GCA_041744295.1 Pyrinomonadaceae bacterium
CTATCTGCGAGGTGACGGCCAAGGAAGATTTGTGGCAGCTCGCTCCAGTGCAGTCGGCAAGGCACCGGTAGCCCTCGCGGTTGGAGACTTCAACGGCGACGGAAAGCCGGACCTGGCGACGGCAAACTCGAAATCGAACGATGTGTCCATCCTGCTCGCGCGCGGCGACGGAGAGTTCGGCGCCGCGGTCAATCTTAAGACGGGCCTCGAGCCTTTCGCGATTGCGAGTCTTGATTTGAATCGAGATGGAAAGAGCGATCTGGTTGTAGCAAACTCCGCGTCGAATAACATTTCGGTGCTGTTTGGGGAAGGGGACGGGAGTTTCCAACGCCCTGAGGTTTATGCCGCGGGAACAACTCCGATAGCACTTGCTAATGGTGATTTCAACAATGACCGCAAACGTGATCTAGCGCTGGTTAACTATGGCTCAGACAACCTCACAGTTGCGCTTGGGTCAGGCAATGGACGCTTAACGACGGCGAACGAGGTGGCGGCGTTGGCGGCGCCGGTGAACGGAGTTGCCGACGATCTTAACGGCGACGGGCGACTCGATTTTGCGACCGTGAACGTTGATGGCAGCCTATTGGTCCTGCTTGCGAGGAAGGATGGTGGCTTTGACTCGGCTGCGCTTCCCGCCTTGCGAGCTGAAGCGATGGTGCTGGGTGCTGCTATTGCGGACTTGAACGGCGATGGGAAAAAGGACCTGGCGGTGGCAAGTACCAGCGGCGAAGTTTCGGTGCTGCTGGGCAATGGACTGGGCGGTTTTGCTGCGCCGGTGAATTACAAAGTGGGTTACGATCCCTCCGGCGTTGTGATCATAGACGTTGATGGTGATGCGGCACTTGATCTGGCCGTGGCGAACGCCACCTCACGAGATATTTCGGTACTGCTGGGCGATGGCAAAGGAAGGTTCGCAACAGGCCTAACTATTCCAATCGAAGTGCAGCCACTAGCGATTGTCGCTGCTGATTTGAACGGAGACAGCAACGTTGATCTAGCTACGATCAATCCGAAACAACTCAAGATTGCAATTGTCTTTGGGTCTGGAAACGGAAGTTTTTCGAAGCCGATCACACTGCCCGTTGAACGAACTGCCCGAGCGCTGATTGCGACAGATATGAACGGTGACGGTCGTTCGGATCTCGTCACCGCAAACGACTATGACAACAGCATCTCCATTTTTGTGGCGAACTCTGTTGGCGGGTTTCATAACCGCAAGAACTATCCCGCGGGCGATCGTCCGTTTGGATTGATAGCCAGGGATTTGAACTGCGACGGTAAGACCGATATAGCAGTTGCAAATCATCGCTCCGGATCTGTCTCAGTGTTATTGGGATTAGACGACGGCGCGGTTGGCCAGCCTACTCATTACGCGGTGGGTACTACACCCACCGGGATCTTGGTCGCGGATTTCAATAATGATGGACAGGATGATCTCGTCGCAATGAACTCTGGTTCGCGCAGTCTCTCGTTCCTGCACGGTTCTGGTCGCGGAAACTTCGCAGGGGCCAGAAACTTCAGCACCGGACTCAAACCGTTTGCCATTGCGGTAGCCGATTTCAATGGCGACCATTTTGATGATGCTGTGGTGGCGAATTCCGAGTCGGGGGATCTCTCAATTTTCGTTGGCGGACCGGAAGGCCTGGTTCCATTAGCGGGGAAAACACCGTCAGGCAAGTCTTTCCGAGGAGTGGCGGTTGGCGATTTTAATAACGACGGAAGGATGGACGTCGCCGTTGCAGACTCGGGTTCGAACAAAATTAAGGTGCTGTTGAACGAATGCTCCGATAAACCCTTGCCATAGAGTTCCGCCGCGTCCAACATTGGTCTAGCCGAATAGCTCGAAAGGCGCAGTCAACTCGACCGCGCCTTTCTCGCGTTTGGTGTGTGCGCGCGCTTTCTAACTTACTGGAACGTCGTCGAAAGGCAGATCGGGTTGGGAACGTGCGTCGCGGCTGGCTACGTATAGTCGCATTGCTACCCAAAGAATCACGAACGCTAAGGCTATCCAGCTGATGGCCCAGAAAAAAGCGGGGATACCGGTGGCGTTGGCCATGTTGACCGCATCGGTCGGAACGTTGGGTCCAAAGGGCGAGGAAAGAAAGAAGACAGTCTTGAGATCAATCAACGCATTGAGCACGCACTGTACGGCGAGCAGGCTGACGAAAAACGTGGCGACTCGCGCGCTGGCAAACCTTGCCAGTAACACCAATCCTACCGTGAGAGAGATGCCGGCAAAGAGTGTGAACGGGATGCCCGAAAGCGATCCCCACGCATAGATTGGTTTGAACAAGCCGTAGATCATCGTCAGTGCAAAGATCAAGCCAGCCGAACCCAAAAGCACTAGTCGCGCTGCCACTGCTTTGCGAATCAGCACTAGCAACAATGCGCCGTAAGCCATGGAACCAACATAGCCCGCGCTGGAAACCAGTACCTGCGAGAACATGCCGCCCTGAGTTGTGTACGTTTCGCCACTCGCGTTCATGGCAACACTCAAACTGTCGACCGTGTTGCCGGTAATGAGCGCGGCCAGCGCGTGTCCGCCCTCATGAATAAAGGTGACGAAGATGCGAAAGGGATAAGTAAGCAGCTCAGCGTAGGGAATAAACCACAACACGATCGAGATAGCGGCAGCGGCGAGCAAGGTCATTGCCTGCGGCCGAGCGTCTCTGGAAATACTCATTCTCATCGTTTAAATCTCCGTCAAAGCCTGCAAGAAGTTCGGGGGAGCCTGCTCGGGACTGCGTGGACAAGCTCAACTAAGAGCCATAAACGTCAAACAAAATCGTGATGTTCCATTTACCGCATTCAAACCTACACCCAACACCCTACTTTTGCCGCGCATAGTCGCCCGACTTCCCGCCAGTCTTACTTTCAAGGCGCACTTCCGTAATTGTCATCCCTTTTTCGATTGCTTTGCACATATCGTAAATCGTCAGCGCCGCCACCGAGACTGCCGTAAGCGCTTCCATCTCCACACCTGTCTGCGCGTTGGTGGAAACTTCGGCGCCGAGTACGACGCCGTCATCAGTGACCGCAGCGGTAACGTCCACATGGGTAATTAGCAGTGGATGACAGAGAGGTATGAGTTCGGCCGTGCGCTTTGCGGCCATTATGCCGGCCAGCCGAGCCGTTTCCAGTGGATCACCCTTCGGCGTTCGCTGTTCGCGCAGCGCCGCGACTGTGTTTGCCGACATTCTTACAAACGCTGAGGCCACTGCTCGACGCGTGGTGGCGGACTTGTCACTCGTATCGACCATCGCGACACGGCCGTCCTTATCAATATGTGACAGTTCTTTCATGCTCGTAACATCGATCCTCAGATCGAGATTTTAGCTGCCTGGAAGTCGCACAACCTTAACACGCGCACCTTCGTCGAGCGACTTGACTCCAGCGGCGACGACAATCAAAGCAGTCGCGCGCGCGAACGAAACAAAGTCTGATGAGCCGCCCCACTTTAACGGCTCGGCCAGCAGAAATCCCTGCTGGTCCGTTGTTAGTCTTGCCGGAAGATAGCTTTCGCGATCGGCCGATCCTTTCAAGGCTGCTCCCAGGATTGCCCACTCGGTCTTGAACGTCCGATCCGTTGCGCCTTGCAGCGCCAGGAGCGATGTTCGCGCAAATAAATTGAAAGTTACCGAAACCGAAACGGGATTCCCGGGAAGTCCAAAGATAAGGGTGCCGTTTGGCAGGCGGGCAAACACAGTGGGCTTTCCGGGCCTCAGCGCGATTCGCTCAAAGTAGATCTCAGCATCGAGCTCGCGCAACGCAGTCTTTGTGAAGTCATAAACTCCCATCGAAACGCCACCCGAAGTAACGACCATGTCTGCCTTCTCTGCAGCCGCCGCAACGGTGGCTTTTAAGTTCTCCGTGCTATCGGCAACGAGCGGCAACCGCGCAACGGTCGCGCCGGCGAGTTCTGCATAGGCGCTGATCGAGTAGTTGTTTGAGTCGCGAATCTGGTCCTGTGCAGGTTGCTGGTCCACGCGAACGAGTTCGGTGCCGGTTGCGAGCACAGCGACTCGTGGTCGGCGCGCCACATTCACATGTGCATAACCAAAAGACGCGAGCACTGCAATCATTTCGGCATTGATCCGTTCGCCTCGGTTGAGAACTTTCTCGCCGGCCTTAATCTCGCTCGCTCGCCTGACAATTGATCGTCCGACTTTCACGGTTTCCAGGATCTCAACCACGTCTGCGTTCTCACGTGTTAGCTCGACCTGCTGCACGGCATCAGCACCAACCGGCACAGGCGCTCCGGTCATGATGCGAACCGCTTCGCCGCGCTTCAGCTCATGGTGCCAGCCTCTGCCGGCGGCTGACTCGCCAACAATCTTCAACCGGGCTGGCGTTCGCAACGTGTCTTCCGCGACCACGGCAAAGCCATCCATCTGGGAGCGATCGAATGGAGGCAGATCCGAATCGGCGATGACGTCTGCGGCGAGAAAGCGGCCCATGCTCTCCGCGACTGGGACGCTTTCAAAAGGCAGAGGACTCGTCTGCTGCAGTACGATCTTGATTGCTTCAGCGACTGGAATCACGGCGGGGAAAAGTTTCGAGTTTCGAGTTTCGAGTTTCAAGTTCAAGCCTTGGGTCTCAAGTCTTAAGACTCAAGACTTAAGTCTCGGGTTCCTCACGGACTCATCTTCGTCAGTTTCGAAAAGAAGTGAACTTGAACATCCCGTAGGGATGAAATGTTTATAGAACCAAGTTGTTCTCTGAGATTTCACTCCGTAGGAGTAAAACGAGCTGATTTCGGCTAAACGTAATTTCTTCAACCGGCTGCTTCGATCCGCTTACCCTTGATCCCTTAAGACGAAACGCTAACCGCGCTTCTTATCCGGCCGCGCAGTGAAACCACGCGTCTGTGGCTTCTTCACAACTGGAGAAGAGAACCCCTGCTCCGCTTTCTTGTCTGAGCGTTCCGTGATCTCTTTCTTGATCGCTTCTTTCAATCGTTGTTTGGCTCGTTTCTTCATAAACGGATTGTACCGCAGAATAATCCCTAAGCCGTGCGGGCCGGTTGATAATCACATTCCAAACACAAAAGGCCTCCCC
>JBGTLE010000089.1:0-58624 GCA_041744295.1 Pyrinomonadaceae bacterium
ATGAAACTGCTGCGCTCGCTGGTAAAGCAGCGGCGCGATTCCATCGAACAGTACGAAAAGGGCGGACGTCAGGATTTAGCTGATAAAGAGGCGGCCGAGATTGTCGTGATCGAAGCTTACTTGCCCCAGGCAGCCTCGCAGTCTGAAATCGAACAGGCAGTCTCAGCCGCAATCGCCGCAGCCGGCGCTACCTCTATGAAAGACATGGGCAAGGTCATGAAGGCGGTTCAGGAAAAGCTTGCGGGTAAGAACGCCGATGGCCGAATGATTAGCGAGATAGTAAAAGCAAAGCTCAATGGCTGAATGGGATTTCCATTCAGCCATCTGACGCGAGACTTCGTTTTTCCCGATCTACTTGTAGGTAATTTCGATCGACGGTTTGCCATTGGGAAAGTTCACATCGCTGAAGCTTCCCAGGACATTTCCGGCGTCGTCTTTGATAACGATCAAGCGAACCTTCTTCTTTTTGCTCGGGTCCTTAACTTCGTCCTTGTTACCTTTGTGATTGTATTTTCCTTTGCCGTCGCTGGCTTCCAGACAATCGACGTAACCCGGGCATTGAAGGGTCAATGAACCGCCCTTGATGATAATGATGTCGTCACCGGGCATTTGCTGGGTGGATCTGTTGACTAGAGCCAGCACTCCAAATGCGAGCATGAGAATGGTGGCTAAAGCGATTAAGAGTAAACGAAGGTTAGGCATAATCTCGCTCCTTATTCTGGGGGTGGAAAAACTTTAGAGCCGTTTGGCTCTGTGGAACGAACGAGGTTCTGGGCTTTACTTGAACGAGCTCGTTCGAGATCTCTGGTAATCATTGAGCTGACGCGAAAACAAACTGATTGAGTAGTCGCCTGTATCTTTGCACATCTGGACGGCCCGCATAGCTGTTGTAATTGTCGGCGCCCCATCGTTGCTGCAAACTTTGAAGTGCTTGCTCCGCTTGCTCGCCGTATTCACGAGCCTTGCTCGAATCGCCGGAACTTTGACTGGCCAGGGCCGCAATCAAAAGCGCTCGCCATTCAGACTCCTTCTGGTTCCCTTTGGCAAAAACTGCTTGTGCCTCCAACGCAGTGGTGAGCGCCTGCTGGGCCTCGTTCCCAAGCAACAAGACTTCGGCGAGCGCCAACCTTGCTTTTGCAAGTTGCAACGGCTCGTTCAGAGTGCGCGCTAGTTCCACAGCTTCCGCGCTGGTCTTTTTGGCGATACCAACTGCGCCACTATGGGCTCGCGCAAGTCCCAGCACACGTTTTGCATTGAGCGCAACTTCGCGATACTGCGGGGCCGTAGCGCCAAGCACCGTCTCAGCACGTTGACGAGCATCAACAAACTTGTCCTGACTTAAAGCGAGTTCGGCGAACGCGAGCTTAACTTCTGCGGATAGTTCTTTCTGTTCACCTCCGGGTTTTTCCGCGATGGTCAGGGCTTGATTTAGTAAAGCCTCGGAGTCCGGACCCCGGCCAAGTATCCACAGCGTGTTGCCGCGACTGGCCAGGTTATTTCCCATGCTTCGTTGCTGGCCCTGGGAACTAAAAAAGGTGAAAGCCTGGTTCAGATGATCCAGCGCCTCGGTAAACTTCTCTTCGCGATTAAGAGCGGAGCCACGCTCAGCATGGGCCCGTGCTAACAAAGATTGATCGTTCAGCCTTTCTGCTACCTGGAAGAGTTGGTCGTGCGCGCTCCTGGTGCCGTCATAATCCGCGTTTTTTAGTTTTACTCGCGCGAGCAGTGCCAGACACGAAAACGTCTCCGTGAGATAACCACCTTCCTGATAAAAAGCGAGTGCCGGCTCGAGGTAACGAACGGCGGCGTCCGGGTCGTTGCGCCGTGCACTCACGTTGGCGAGCGAAACTCTCGCACGCGCTGCGTTCTTTCGAGCTTTGGCACGTTCGGCAGAATCGAGTGCCTGCGAGAAATATTTTTCCGCTTCCGGAATCTCGCCGCGCACCAGAAACGAGTTACCAAGGTCGATCAAGCCCTGCGCACTTAAATTCTCCATCCCGTTTCGCTGCGCCAGGTCAACTGCTTCCCTTGCATACTCGACTGCTCGTGCAGTTTCGCCAAAGTCGATCGACACGCTGCTCAGTTGCAGGAGGGTCTTTATGGTCTGTGCCTTGTTGTCGCTCGCTTTGGCAAGGCTGAGCGCCTGATTTAGCTGGGCCACCGCCTCATTGAGTTTGTTGAGTTTGTTAAAGAGCGCTCCGCGCTGCAGCACAACCTCAGCCCGACCCTCGAGCTTACCCAGCGCCTGATAGATCGACTCGGCCTTTTCGAAAGCCAACATGGCCGCCGCTGTATCGCCCTGCTGACCATGCAAGATTCCCAGGTGAAGATAGGCAGTAGCGTATTGCGGATTTCGGGTCGTTGCTTCGGTAAAGCTTTCGATCGCCTCCTGCGCTTGGTTGTTGTTCTTGTAAGCGCGACCAAGGTCGACGAGAACGTACGCCTTCTCATTGTCAGCTGTCTGCTGAACTATCTCCCGATAGCGTTCAATCGACTGGGCAAAGTCATTTCTCGCAGTCGCGGTAATGGCATCCAGGTAAAGCGCATCGACAGCAGTCAGCCGCGACCGGTCGGCACTCGTAACGCGCAGTAGTTCATTCTTGGCGCTATCGACATAATCCAATTCAACGAGTGCTTCAGCCATGCGTGCGTGAGCGAGCATGAACCCATCATCGGCGGCCGTTGCCTTAGCCAATGCCTGGCTGGCCTGATAGTAAGCCGTGTCCCTGATCGCGTCCGTTCCGACGTCATACCAACGCTGCGCTTCGGCCGAGGGTTTGTACGGAACGGGTCGCAACAACCTCCAGGTTAGCCAACCACCGGCAAGTAATATAGCTGCGCCAATGATCAGATAGAGAATCGGAACCCGCGGGCGCTGCAAGATCTGAGAGAGGTTCGTGTAGGTATTACCGAGTGTTCGGGTGTGAATTGGCGCCGTTGAAGGCACTGTCTGTTTGATTAGAGTCTGGCCAACGTGTGCATCCAAACTCTCCTTTACCGAGTTGAGATCGGCAACCAACTCGCTGGCTGATTGATAGCGCCGCTCCGGCTTCTTCGCGAGTGCCTTGCGAATAACAGAGTCGAGTTCCTTGGGAACGAGGGGATTGATTTGCGAAGGTGGCGTTGGTTCAACGTGCAACACGTTTGCGGCAATCTCGATAAAGTTGCCTCCGTGAAAAGGCGTTTTGCCGGTGATCGCCTCGTAAAGCACGATTCCGAGCGCGAACAGATCACTGCGCCCATCAACCGAGAGTCCCATCGCCTGTTCAGGAGAGAGGTAAGCCGGCGTTCCCATAACAACCCCGCTGCGAGTTTCCGTGGAGAGCAGGGTGGGAGCTTCTGGCTCTGAACTCAAGACATGATCGCGCTGTAGTTGCTTGGCGAGTCCAAAGTCCAACACCTTAACCTGACCGCGTTCGTCGATCATGATGTTCGAAGGCTTAACATCACGGTGAACCACGCCACGAAGGTGGGCCTCCGAAAGTGCCTTGGCAACGTCGCAAACCATTTCAATGGCACGTGGCAGACTCAGTTCGCCTCGTTTTATGACTTCGGCCAGTGTCCGGCCACGAGCGAGTTCCATCACGAGGAATGGTCGTCCGTCTTCGGCTTCTCCGTAATCAAAGAGCGTCGCAATCGAAGGGTGACTCAATTCTGAAATGGCGCGAGCTTCGCGGAGAAATCGCGCGCGATACTCGATCGTAAGCGAGTTAACAGAAGGAAACTTGATCGCGACACGCCGTCCCAAGTGCGTGTCTTCGGCGAGATAGACGGCTCCCATGCCACCCTCGCCGAGCGGTTCAAGAATGCGATAGTGTGAAACAGTCCGACCGATCATTGAGTTTGGCTTATCCGAAAGCGGTATGTACGACGTGGCCAAAATAAATGGCGGGCTCTCAAAACGGCTAGCAGCGCGGCGCGAAAATTGGCTTGATTCCGGCGAATATCTGGCTTGTTACGGCGAATAGTACGCCACCGATAAGCCGTTTTCAACCTATTGTTTTGCGTAAGCTCTTCAGGTAAAGGCAGATAGACGGCTCAATCAGAACCGTTGAGCGGCAGCGACCGGGTTCGCGCCCCAGACTCCAAGTGCGGACGAAAGTGAAACCTGGCGTCGTTAAGAATCTTCTTTGGCATCGGCCCGGTCGCTGCCGCTCACCGGTTCTGTCGCGGCCGCCAACAGTTAACATTCACCCACGTTAGCGGGATTCACCGCCTCCATACGGGTAGTGCTCCGTTAGTGTGTAGGTGATTTGCGTTCCCTCTCTACCCAAGACCGCAAGTGTTTGCCTCTCTGAGAGTAGACTTCTACCAGCAGACAATCGTTCCCTTCAAAAACGATTAACGGCGAGTAAGGCTAACACCTGCTCGCCGTTTAGTTTTGTGTTAGGGCCGCGTATCGGATAAAAGCGACTCTATGATCTTACAGAATTCACGTTGGCGGTGGGCAATCCTGGTATTCGTGCTGGCTCTAACGGCTGTGGCTGTCGTTATTGGCTCAATGAGGCCCAGCTCAGACGTTGAACTCACGAACCTGAACAACATCAACGAACTACGCGCACGCTTCAATGCCAATAAAGGGAAAATCCGATTAGTTCTGCTCCTGTCGCCAACTTGACCTGAGTGTCTAGCAGGTGCCCGGCGGGTGCAAAAGGAGATCATGAAAGCTAACTCCTCACAAAATCTCCGCGTGTATGCAGTCTGGTTCTCAATGGTTCCAACTGACGCTCGATCTAGATGGAACTGGACAGGCGGCATTTTGGAAGACAAGCGCATCACTCACTACTGGGATGAAAAGAAAATGGTGGGCCGCTTCTACGCAGATAAAGACCCTGAGACAGCCGATCCAGACGTAGTGTGGGATGCGTTCTACCTGTACGGCCCAGAAGCGGAATGGAAAACAAAACCCGAACCACTAATCGTCACCGGATTCACGATTGAGGATGAATTGGATAAGTTGAAGTCCAGCATCGCGCCTTTGCTAAAGTAATCATGACGCTTGAATCTACTCTGACTTGTCCAGAATGCGGTTTCTCAAAAGCTGAGCAGATGCCCACGAATGCCTGTCTTTATTTCTATGAGTGTGAAGGCTGCAAAGTACGGCTCAAACCAAAGAGCGGTGATTGCTGTGTGTTTTGTTCGTATGGAAGCGTGAAATGCCCACCCCAGCAACAGGGAGAAAGCTCTTGCCCCGCGTCTAATTGCTAATCACAATCACCAACACACTAACGGAGACCTACCTCCATACGCCTCAACTTGCGTCCCCACAACCCTTTCCGTATAATCCTCCGCTTGCTCGAAGCGCGGCTGTCTCATCTGTGGGTTCGCGCCCACTTTTTCTTTTGGGCGACAGCTTTTCGGAGGTGAGCTTGGGTTCGAGTGCGATTGAAGAACGCGTGCGCGGCATTGCGGAGAATGTCGCTATCGATCATGGGCTCGAATTGGTGCACGCCGAAGTGGCCGGGCCAGAGAACAAGCCGATCGTGCGGATTTTCATTGATAAACCCGATGGTGTCACCCACGACGACTGCTCGAAAGTGAGTTTCCACGTCGGTACGGTGCTCGATGTAGAAGACTTTATCCACGCGGCTTATACACTCGAAGTTTCTTCACCGGGGCTGGAACGGGGACTTTATAAGCGTGCCGACTACGATCGATTTGCCGGCAGTCGAGCTAAGATCAAGTCGCGAGTCGCAATAAACGGGCAGCGCAATTTTCGCGGGCGAATCGTCGGAATCGAAGGTGAAGAAGTGCGATTCGAGGATCAAACAAACGGACTGGTGACGATTCCTTTTGGAACCATCGTCAAGGCAAACCTCGAAGTTGACATTGACGAAGACCTTCGACGCGCCAGGGGTAAATAGCTTAGAGACAAGGGGCAGCGCGGATTAGATCCGGGCTTCTTACAACTGAATAACAACCGAATAGGCTCATTGCGACGCAGTCAACTCGGCAGGCGTCGAGCCAGAGAGAACGTGAGTTCATGAGTTCATCCATTGCACAGAACATCGAAGCCCTTTGCCAGGAGCAAGGAATTGAGCGCGACCTGGTCATCGACGCGATGAAAGAGGCGGTGCGTGCGGCTGCCAAAAAGCAGTTCCGCTCCGGCGAAGACATTCAGGTCGACTGGAACCCTGAGACTGGCATTGAGTTGTCGGCGTCAAAAGTGGTGGTCGATGAAGTTGAAAACGCCGCGACTGAGCTCTCGATTGACGAAGCTCGCGAACTGGCCGGCGATGAAGTTGAACTGGGAGACGCGCTGCTGCTGCCTTTGCCAATGGAGGAACTGGGACGAATTGCGGCCCAAACCGCCAAACAGATTCTGTTTCAGAAAGTCCGCGACGCTGTTCGTAGCAATGTCTACGAGCAATACATCGACAAGATTGGTGACCTCGTTAACGGCTACGTAAAGCGGTTCGAACGCGGCAACATCATCGTTGACCTCGGAAACCTCGAAGCCATCCTACCGCGCTCGCAGCAATCTCGTGGTGAACAGTGGAACCAGGGTGAGCGCATTCGCGTCGTCATCAACAACGTCTCGAAAGAATCCAAAGGACCTCAGGTTGAGGTGTCGCGAACTTCTCCGGAACTGCTGTTGCGATTGTTTGAGATGGAAGTGCCCGAGATCTATGACGGCACAGTCGTCATTAAATCCGCGGTCCGTGAACCGGGAGAGCGTGCGAAGATCGCGGTTATGTCGAACGAACGTGACGTTGATCCGGTCGGCGCGTGCGTCGGTATGAAGGGTTCACGCGTGCAGGCAATCATTCGCGAACTTCGCGGTGAAAAGATTGACATCATCGACTGGTCGGACGAGCCGTCAGTGTTTGCTGCTAACGCGCTTTCGCCCGCCAAGGTCAATCAGGTGCGCATCACCGACATTGAGAATCGTCAGATGGAGGTCATCGTTAACGAGGACCAACTCTCGCTGGCGATTGGCAAGCGCGGACAGAATGTGCGGCTTGCAACCAAACTGGTGGGCTGGAATATCGATATTCGTAGCGAAGAAGAACTCAAACGCGAAGTTACCGAAGCCATGGGTGCGCTCATTGCATCTGGCGGATCGGTGCCGCTGTCAGCTATCGAGGGTGTCACGGCGGCGCAAGCTGAAGGCCTGGCCGAGCATGGCATTAATGATATCGACGCCCTCGCTCAGACTAGTGTTGACGACCTCGTTGAGTTTTTGGATCTGAGTCTCGACGAAGCAGAAGTGATTTTGGACGCGGCCAAAGCAGTAATTGCCATACGCGATCGAAGTTTGCACGGAGATCCGGCGGACACCCAGGAACTAGTCGAAACAACCGAAGCCGAGACAGAATCATTAGCACTAACGGCTGACGAAGATGTCGAGGTTACGTTGGAGGCAGGATCATCTGAGAAGGATGAAACCGAAGCCGGTTACGACGAAGCGGTAGAGCAAGGTGTTCCCTTCTCGGCCGAACCCGAGATTCTGGCGCGCGATTCGGTAGACCCCGTGCCGCTGACGGAATCGGAGCCGTTTACGGAAGACGAACTGCCGTTGCTCGAAGCAGGCAGGGACCTGCGCCCGGACACGATCACGCCGTCGCCCGACTTGTTGTCCACCGAAGCCGACGCAGCCGAACATCTTGAAGGACTCGGTGAAGAAGAGATCGCATCACTGATAGCTGGCGCCGATGCGGATACTGACTCCGCTGCGACGCTTGAAACCTCCGCCTCTGGATCCGACGAAGATGCTGCATCGTCCGGAGGCAATGATAAAGAGAAGCAAGATGCTTCCTCAGATGCAGCAGAATAGAATCGGCGCAGGCACCGGATTAGCCGGTGCTTTTTGCCGCTCACTCTCAAGCCACCGCTACGCGATGCGCTTCTGAAGGCAGCCTTCAGTGTGGTTGAGAGCGAGGTAGTAATCACACTGAAGCAGCCAGACGCTACGGCTTTAAGCGTCCGAGAAGGAGTGCATGACAGTAACCTCAAAGGTTCGTATCTACGACCTGGCAAAAGAACTTAAGCTCGACACGAAGCGACTAATCGAAGAGGTGCGTCGTGAGGGTGTTGATGTAAGCGTTCCTTCGAACTCAGTTTCCAAAGAACTGGCTGAAAAGATCCGCAACAAGTACTTCCCCAAAAAGGAAGTCACTGTAAAGCGCGCCGTCAAGGTCGTTAAGAAAGCGGCGCGTCCTGTGGAAGATATTCCGGTTGCCGATGAGCCAGAAGCTCGCGTGGAAGACGAGCCGGAACCCGTTCACGCCGCGCCGGTCGAGCCAGAGGTTGTCGCGCAGCCGGTTGCACCAGGCATCGCAAAGCCCAGCGTCACTGCTCGGCTCGTAAAGAAACTCACGCCGGCGACTCGCGCGGAACAACCTGTCGAGACGGCAAGCGCCGCGCCGGCCCCAGCCCTCGAAGTTGAAGCAGCGAGCGCTGACGAGGCGGTGATGGAAGCCGCGCCAGAACCCGTTATTGCGGAAACGGTCGAGGACCCAAAACCTGCGCCAGTTGCGCCAGCACATCAGGTCCGGGTGTTGCGTCCAACCGCTGCCGCGCTCAACGCTGGTATTCGCCACGGTGACCGAGCTCCCGCGCCCATACCGCCGACGCCGCCGCCCACGCCACGCGAGCGTGCCGAACGCAGCGGTCGAGTGAGAGAGCGCACGCCGCTTGCCCGTACAGAACGAATGGGAACTCCCGGCGAGACAGCTACTCCGCAAACCACTTACATTCCGCCTCCCGACGCCGGACGCCGTCGCTCGCGACGCACGCCCGCGCGTGGGGGTCGCAAAGGCATGGAAGGAAAGGGCGGACGCTTCGATAAAGGCGAGTTCATCCCACCGCCGAAAGCCCTTTCACTGGAAGATCGCATTGCCGGCCGAATGGATCCGAACGTTCCCGGCGAGATCAAAGCGGTCCGTCTGGTTGAAGGTTCAACAGTTAAGGAGTTTGCCGAAAAGCTTGGCATCAAACCCAAGGATGTCGTTACCCTGCTCCTGCAGCGTGGTGTGTTCGCGACTATCAACCAGGCTCTGAACAATGACGTCGCCGTCGACCTGGGCAAGCGCTTTGGCTATGACGTCGCCTTCGTGCCTTTCGAAGAGATGGTGGCGGAAGAAGAGTTTGAAGAACTGATCGCTACCGATGCTGACGATGTCGAACTGCCGCGAGCGCCCGTCGTTACCGTTATGGGCCACGTCGATCACGGTAAGACTTCATTGCTCGATGGCATTCGCGCTACGGATGTAGCGGCGGGCGAAGCCGGCGGCATCACGCAACATATCGGTGCGTATAGCGTGCAGGTACCCAGTCCGGACCATCCGGGTGAGACGCGACGCGTCGTGTTTCTCGATACGCCGGGTCACGAAGCTTTCACAATGATGCGTGCGCGCGGTGCGAAAGCGACCGACGTCGTGGTACTGGTGGTAGCAGCTGACGACGGTGTCATGCCACAGACTATTGAGGCCATCGAGCACTCGCGCGCTGCCAACGTGCCAATCATCGTGGCCATCAACAAGACTGATAAGCCCGATGCCAACCCCGATCGCGTAAAGCAGGAGCTCTCGCAACAGGGACTTTCGCCGGTGGAATGGGGTGGCGAGACGGAAATGGTCCAGGTGTCGGCCAAGAAGCGCCAGAATCTCGACAGTCTGCTGGAAACAATTCTGCTGACTTCGGACATTCTCGATCTGAAAGCCAGTCCAACGCGTTTGGCCTCAGGCGTCGTGCTGGAAGCAAAACTCGACCGAGGCCGAGGTTCCGTGGCCACCGTGCTCGTGCAACAAGGCACGTTGCGAGTTCACGATCCGTTCATCGTCGGCCAGATCTTTGGACGCGTCCGCGCGATGTTCAATGATAAGGGAGAGGCGATGACCGAAGCAGGACCGGCGACGCCGGTCGAAGTACTCGGTTTGCAAGGCGTTCCGCAAGCCGGCGAGAGTTTCCAGGTGGTGGCCGATATCACTCGCGCTCAAACAATCTCTCATCACCGGCAGATGGTTAACCGCCAGGCAACGCTGCTCCAAACTACAAAGCGCGGTATCGAAGCGCTCGGCGAGAGTGAAGTCAAAGAACTGTTAGTTGTCATCAAGGCTGACGTGCAAGGCTCGGTCGAGGTCTTGAAATCAACGCTGCAGAAACTTTCCACAGACCGGGTAAAGGTAAAAGTCATTCGGTCTGGAGTAGGAGCGATTACGGAATCGGACGTGTTGCTCGCATCGGCAACACAGGCCGGCTCCTCGTCGTCCGCAGTTGTAATAATCGGCTTCAATGTTCGTCCCGAAGTTCGCGCCGCTGATTTGGCCAAACAGGAAGCCGTGGACATTCGGCTCCATTCGATCATCTACAAGGTCGAAGAAGAGATTCGCGCCGCCATGATCGGAATGCTCGAGGCCATCGAGAAAGAGAAGATTATTGGCAAGGCCGACGTACGCGAAGTGTTTAGAGTGCCGCGCGCAGGAGTGGTGGCAGGTTCGATGGTTATCGATGGAAACATCAGTCGGAAAGCACGCGCTCGGCTGATCCGCGACGGCGTAGTTACCTGGGAGGGGAATATCGCATCGCTGCGTCGTTTCAAAGATGACGTTGGCGAAGTCCGGGAAGGTTTTGAATGCGGTATCGGACTCGAGAACTTCAACGACGTGAAGGTCGGCGACCAGATTGAAGCCTATATCGTGGAGAGAGTCGCCGCGACAGAGCTCTAAGAAAGGATGAAGGATGAAGGATGAAGGATGAAAGTTCTGGCGCGTGGCTAAGGTCTCTTGCAGAACTTTCAAGGAAAGACAGTCGAATCCAAGAGCGGAAGACTTTCATCCCTCATCCTTCATCCTTCATCCTTATTTAATGGTGCGTCGCGCTGAGAGAGTTGCCGACATCATTCGTGAAGAGATTTCCCAGATAGTCGGATACCAATTGGAAGATCCTCGACTAACGATGGTAACCGTAACGGATGTTCGGCTTTCAGAAAACCTTAAGGCTGCAAAAGTGTACTTCACCGTTGTCGGAGATGAGGCGGAACATCAGGCCGCCCTCGTAGCGCTTCGAAAAGCTGCCCCCTACGTGCGCAAACAAGTCGGCCTATCGCTAAATCTGCCTCGCACTCCCGAGATACATTTCGTCCGAGATCGCGTGGAAGAGGAAGGCGAGCGCGTCGATAAATTGCTGCTCGATATTGAGCGAGATTGGGAAAGAGAAAGGGATAAGGATGAGGGATGAAGGATGAAGGATGAAGAAAGGCAGCCGGTCTTCTTCATCCTTCATCCTTCATCCTTCATCCCTACGCATTATGCTTAGCCAAGTAGTTGAGCTGATCGAATCGAAACGCAAGTTTGCGATCACCTCTCACATTCGCCCCGACGGAGACAGTCTAGGTTCTTCTCTCGGTCTTTACTGGTTGCTGCGAGCGCTCGACAAAGATGTGGAAGTCATCATGCGAGATCCGGCGCCACACTCCTATCAACAACTCCCGGGCACGAGCGAAATAATCGTTACGCCGGCAGTAACGAAGACTTATCACGCTGTTTTTGTTATTGAATGTTCTGACATCACGCGACCCGGTCTGATCGATCTCGAGAAACAACTCGTAGTCAATATCGACCACCATTCAACCACCGCGCTCTTTGGCACGATAAATTGGATCGACTCCACGGCATCGGCTGTAGGCGAAATGATCTACAACTTGTGCAAAGCTACGGGCGTGCGCGTAACGAAAGAGATCGCTGAGTGCGTCTACACTGCGTTGATTACGGATACCGGTTCGTTTCACTACTCCAACACAACAGAGCGGACGTTTAAGGTTGCCTCGGAACTCGTGCGCACGGGAGTGAAACCTGCGAAAACCGCCGAGGCAGTCTTTGCCAGTTACCCCTGGAGCCGAATTCAACTGATGGGCGAAGTGTTGTCGACTGCGCGGCGAGATCCTACCGGCCGCGTTGCCAGTCTGCGGTTGAGTCAGGAGATGCAGTTGCGTTCCCAGGCTTCCGATGAAGATGCCGACGGCTTTGTAAACTATCCTCTGACGGTTGGTGAAGTTGAGGCCGTGGTGCTGTTGAAGGAAAGCGCCCCTGAAGTCTATCGTACGAGCCTGCGTTCAAAGGGCGACGTGAATGTGGCGCGGGTGGCGGGCATGTTTGGCGGCGGTGGGCACCGCAACGCAGCCGGTTGCACGTTGCGTGGTCCCTGGGACACGGTTGAACAGGAAGTCATGAAGCTGCTGCAGGAAGCAGTCGACCGTGCTAATGGTTATCGGGATGTCACCGAAGACACGAATGCAGAAACTGAAGACGAAGTAACCGAGCGTGGTTAGAAAGTAAGCTGTCCGTTGTCAGTGGTCCGTTGTCAGTTGCTTCCTTGATGATCTAGATGGTCCTCTCAAAAAGGTGCGACGGACTACGGACCACTGACCACGGACTTCTGATAAATGGAGCTAAAAGAAAAGAAATATAAGTGGCGGCGTCAGGATTATCAGGAGCAGACGCGCGGTCTCCTGATGGTGAACACGGGTCACGGCAAGGGCAAGACAACTAGTGCGCTCGGCTTGATGATGCGTGCGGCCGGCCGCGGTCTGAACTGCTGCATGATTCAGTTCATGAAGTCGCGCAGGGACCGCTATGGTGAACACGAAGCGGCAGAGAAACTTGGAATCGAAGTCCACACAATGGGCGATGGTTTCACCTGGGACACGAAGAACCCCGAGCAGGATCGGGCGACCGCGCGCGAGACCTGGAACCTTTGCGTCGAGAAGATGCGCAGCGGCGACTATGACATGCTCGTTTTTGATGAGCTGGTTTACGTCCTGAGTTATCAGATGCTGCCGGTAGCAGAGGTTTTGGAAGAATTCAAAGCGATCCGCGCGGCCCAGCCCGCGCTTCATATCATAGTCACTGGTCGTGATGCACCAGAAGAGTTGATCGCCCTCGCCGATCTGGTCACCGAGATGAAGGAGATAAAACATCCCTTCACCGCCGGCATCCGCGCGCAACAAGGAATCGAGTTCTAAGCTTTCGGAGTGCGCTAACCTGTCAGCGCCTTTGACTCGTTACTCGCCGTCACTGCTACACCGCCAGCTATTTTTTCAATTCCTCATCGAAAAAGCGCTGACAAGTCAGCGCACTCCAAAGGCTTCGCATACCAGCACTCCTCACTTCCGGTCCAATGTGCTAATCTTCTGTCCGTTCCCATCCCGAAGCTAACAAACACAATTAGCGGCCAAACGCATGCCCTGGTTTAGCAAGAAAAGCAAACGAATCGAAGCCGTTCCCCCCGAAGAACGGGTCGTAAAGACTGAAAACGTCTTCGTCAAATGCGATTCGTGTGAGGCCCACCTCTACAAGCGCGAGCTGGAAGAGTCGCTTCAGGTTTGCGCTCACTGCGGCCATCATTTTCGCATCGGCGCCCGCGAGCGTCTGGCGATGCTTTTTGACGACGGCAACTACGAAGAACTCGACGCCGAAGTGATCTCGATCGATCCCCTGGCCTTCGTCGACAGCAAACCTTACAAGGACCGCATTCTGCAGGCGAAGAAAACGTCGGGCCTGCCGGAAGCAATCGTGAACGGTCGCGGCAACGTCGGCGATCACCTGGTGATGGCCGGCGCGATGGACATGTCATTCATCGGCGGCTCGATGGGTTCGGCGGTTGGTGAGAAAGTCACGAGGTTGATCGAGCGGGCCATCAACGAGCGAGCCGCCGTGGTGATCTTTTCCGCGTCGGGCGGCGCACGGATGCAGGAAGGCACGCTCTCGTTAATGCAGATGGCCAAGATTTCAGCAGCGCTCGCGATGTTGGATGAAGCTCGCCTGCCGTTTATTTCGGTCTTAACCGATCCCACCACGGGTGGAGTGACTGCCAGCTTTGCCATGCTGGGCGATTCGATTATCGCCGAACCTAAGGCACTGATTGGGTTCGCCGGACCACGGGTGATCGAGCAAACAATTCGTCAACGACTCCCCAAAGATTTTCAGAAATCAGAGTTTTTGCTCGAGCACGGTATGCTGGACGCTATCGTCGATCGCCGCGAACTGCGCGATCTCATCATCAAGCTCCTGAGTTTCATGATGAATCCCGAAATCGGATCCGAACACCTGCCACAAAGCTCCGGTGCGCGCGCTGCCAGCCGAAAACACTCCTGAAGAAAAAAGTAGTACGAGACTAGCAATGCAGTTTGCCGAGGCGCTTCGTTATCTTTTGAGTCTGGGCCATGAGACTCTCGCGATCAAACTGGGTCTTAGGAATATCTCGCTGTTGCTCGAACGTCTGGGCAATCCACAGCAAGCATACTTTTCAGTTCAAATAGTAGGCACGAACGGCAAGGGTTCGACGGCAGCGATGCTGGCAGCGATCTGCAAGTCTGCCGCAATTCCCGCGGGACTTTTTACTTCCCCTCACCTTTCGTCAATTACCGAGCGCGTCAAGCTCGACGGCCGCGAAATATCGCAGGATGATTTCGCCGCTTGCGCGACACGTGTGCGTGCCGCCGCTGAGGAGCTATTGGCCCAATCAGAGATTGAGGCGGTACCAACTTTCTTTGAGCAGGTCACAGCGATCGCGCTACTCGCATTTCAGGAGCGTAACGTTCAACTGGCGATCCTCGAAACCGGCCTGGGCGGACGGCTGGATGCAACTACCGCGGCGGGCGCGACGCTCGTCGGCATCACCCCAATTGCAATCGACCATGAAGAGTATCTCGGCGAGACAATTTCCAGCATTGCCAGGGAAAAGGCAGCCATCATCCGTCCGGGCGTGACCGCGATCGTTGCGCCGCAGTCGTCAGAAGCAATGCACGTAATTCTCGAGCGGGCGGCGAGTCGCGGCGTTGATCCGAGTGTGAACGAGATCGACTCCACAATCGAAGGCTTCACCGACAGCGACCGCACCGTAGTAACTTTCGAAACCAAAGATGCGAAATACGCGAGCCTTTCGCTGGCGCTTCGCGGCCGGCACCAGGTGACAAATGCCTCGGTGGCCTTGCGTTTGGCAGAGTCGCTTCGTGACCATGGCTTCGCGGTCCCTGATGAAGCGATCATGAACGGACTGGAAACTGCGCGACACCCAGGACGTCTCGAACTGATAGCATCACGACCGAGAGTTCTGCTTGATGGCGCGCACAATCCTTCCGCAGCGCAAAAGCTAAAGGAGTATTTAGCAGAGTTTGCGCCCGGGCCAATGACATTAGTTTTTGGCGCCATGCAGGACAAGCGGTTGCTCGAGATGGCGGAGATACTCTTTCCACTGGCGGACAATCTCGTGCTTACTCGAGCTGACAATCCGAGGGCCGCTTCACTTGAGTTGTTGCAGAGCATCGCGGCGCAGGCAGTGCCGCAGCAGGAGACCAGGATGGCCGAGTCGGTGAATCAGGCGTTGGCCCTGGCAGAAGAGTTAACGCCCCCGGAAGGATTGATTTGCGTCACCGGTTCACTCTATTTAATCGGAGAGATCAGTAGGACAGACATTCCTGGCTGTCCAGCTTAATTGAAGCGTAAGTACGAGAATCGTGAAGAGCAGACAGACAGGAATGTCTGTCCTACGAGGAGCAGATGACTGAGACGAAGCCACAAATTATCGACAGTCGCGAAATATATCGCGGACGCGTATTTCAGGTGACCGTCAACACTATTCGCGAGGGAGATGTCACCTATCAGCGCGACGTTGTTCATCATCCGGGCAGCGCTGTGATCATTCCTGTATTCGCTGACGGAACGGTGGCCCTAGTGCGCCAATATCGTCATCCGGCCGTGCGCTACCTGCTGGAGATTCCGGCCGGCACTTTGGAACACGGAGAGACTCCGGAAGAAGGAGCGGCGCGTGAACTGGAAGAAGAGTTAGGTTACGTCGCTGGAAACATGGAGAAGCTCTCCGAGTTTTTTGTATCGCCGGGTTTTTGCGAAGAGAAGATGTGGCTTTATCTCGCAACCGAGTTGTCGCCAACAGAACAACGTCTCGAACACGACGAGCTGATCGAAATTGTTCGGATACCTATCGCCCAGGCGCTGGAGAGGATTTCCGATGGAGAGATCCAGGATGCGAAAACAATAATTGGACTGCTGCTCGCGGCACCGCGTGTGGGCGCGCTCGAACTCGGCGTTGACTATCCAGCTGTTTGACTCAACTCGTCTGGTCTCAAGTCTCCCGGGTTTGACCCTTTCCGATCATCCGCAATACACTCCCTTTCATCGTGTCCACAAATGAAACCCTCCCCGCAGAACCTTTGATCGAGCTTGATGCGGGGGCACTTCAACCGCATCAGGAATCCTCGCAACCAAACGATCCGGATAATCCACCCTGGGGTTTGCTGCAGGGATTCATGGTCTGGGCGATCAGTGTCGCGCTCCTTCTGTTCATACCGCTGCTGCTGATAATGCCGTACGTGGCGTACAGAGTCGTGGCCCACGGATCGGCGGAAGCTCTCGCAACAGATCCCAACCTGATTTTCCTTTCTATTCTTGGAGTGCTGCCAACCCACATTCTAACGTTCGTACTTGTCTGGGTAGTAGTCACCAATCGAGGCCGGCGTCCTTTTTGGCCTTTGCTCGGCTGGAGCTGGCCCAAGAGTTATGGCCCCTGGAAGACTATCGGCACTGCCGTCGTGCTACTCGCCCTGGGATGGCTGATCACGCATTTCCTCGGTGGCGCGGAAACGCAGCTGGATCAAATCATCAAGAGTTCGCCTCAGGCGCGCATTCTTATTGCCTTACTGGCAGCTGTGACTGGTCCACTCGTTGAAGAACTGGTCTATCGCGGCGTGCTCTACTCGGCAGTTCAGCGGGCACTGGGCGTCACGAGGGCCGTGGTGATTGTTTCCGTCCTCTTTGCAGGTGTTCACGTTGCTCAGTACTACAATAACTTCGGCGTGATCGCGGTGATCGCCGTTTTGAGTGTCTCGTTGACCCTCATCCGCGCCCGCACCGGCAGACTGCTGCCCGCCTACGTCATTCATTTCGTATTCAACGGCATTCAGGCAATGATCCTGATCCTGCAACCATGGCTCGAAAAGAGCCAGAGCCTGCAGAATCACGCGCCCGGCGTGCTCATCAATTTCATCAATCGAGTTTTGGGCTAAGCGATGGCCTACGAAGTTGTCGTTGTCGGCGGTGGTATCGGCGGCCTGACGGTAGCCGCGCTGCTAAGTGCTCGCGGTATCAACGTCTGCATTCTTGAACGTGCCTCAGAGGTGGGTGGCTGCGCTGCCAATGTTGAGAAGTTCGGATACACGTTTGAACCCGGCGCCGGGCTTTACGCGGGTTGGGGAAAGAACGAGATCCACGATCGGGTCTTTGCCGAACTTCCGGTGACAGCGCCGGAAGTCCGAGCACTCGATCCTTCATACGTCGTCAGACTGCAGGATCGAAGTGAAGTGACGCTCACCAGCGACCAGAAGAAGTTTGAAGAGAACCTCCGAAGAGTCTTTCCTGAGTGCGGCGATGAAGCTGTCAAGTTCTATCGTGAGATTGAGCCACTGAGTCAGACCGTTCGGCGCGCGCTCGTCAAGGTCCCGGACTTGCGCACGGCAAGCGCAATGAAAAGCCTCTCCGCCTTCATGCCGAATCTCGGCGCTGCCTCTCAAGTAGCCAAGCTTTCGTCACAGACGGCGGGTCAACATCTCGAGCGAGCCTCGCCGCGATTTCAACACTTCATCGATCTTCAACTCCAGGCATTCACGCAATGCGCCAGCAGCGAGTGCTCTTACCTCTCAGCTGCAGTTGTGCTCGACTCGGCACGCTCATCACTCTTCTCGATTAAGGGCGGCGCGGCGGCACTCGCAAACGTCCTCGCAGAATCTATCCGCAAGAGCGGGGGCAAGATTCGCCTCGACACTCCGGTGCTTCGTCTCGCATTTGATTCCACTGAGGAAAAAGCGAAAGCGGTCGGAGTCGATCTTCTGAGTGGAGAAACTGTACATGCCTCTAAGGCAGTGATCAGCAATCTGACGGTCTGGGATACGTACGGAAAACTTTTCGGTCTAAGTCGCACGCCAAGCGATCTGCGAAAGCAACTCAACTCGCTGCACAGTTCCGGTGCTTATCTGATTTTCGCAGCACTCGAAGAAGCTGCGACCAGCCGCCTTCCCGCAGAACGGATTCTTACCGCGACTGGTGGCGAGAGTGAAACGGAACATTTGCTGTTTTCAATAGCACCGACCTGGAATGCAAGAGCCCCAGCCGGCAAACGGGCGGTGACCATTCAAGCCCCCACGGATGTAAACGACT
This sequence comes from Pyrinomonadaceae bacterium, assembly GCA_041744295.1. Taxonomy (GTDB): domain Bacteria; phylum Acidobacteriota; class Blastocatellia; order Pyrinomonadales; family Pyrinomonadaceae; genus PSRF01. Next base: position 18,171 of record JBGTLE010000089.1, read on the forward strand.
GGTTCACTTTTCACGAAGACGAGACTGAACACGAGAGCAAAGACCAGCAGATGCTGGAACGTTGCTGGCAACAGCTCCATCGGGCGCTGCCCGAACTCGGCTCGGACATCGAGATCATCGATACGGCCACGCCACGAACCTTCTACGATCAAACTCGCCGGAAGCTGGGCATGGTCGGCGGACTTGCTGCCGTATCAAACCCGCTTGGCCCCAAACTGCTAAATCACCGCACACATGTACGCAACGTGTACCGCGTCGGCGACACTGTTTTCCCCGGCGTCGGCATTTCGGGGGCGACCCACTCAGCTCTGGCGGTGCTGGCAGACCTCAGCTCCTGACAGAAATAACTCTGGACGAGGCGGAATTGTCTGGTGTATACAATCAACAGACAATTTAGGAGGTGTCGTGTGTATATCACCATCGATGAGCGTGACCGGAGACCTATGTACCAGCAGGTCGCGGACGAAATAAAGGGCTTGATTGCTCGGGGAGAGTTACCCGAAAACTCGCAGTTGCCGCCGGTGAGACAGGTGGCGGCGGATCTCGGCGTCAATCTCAACACTATCGCCGTGGCCTATCGGCAGTTACAGAAAGAGGGGCTGATTCGGGTGAGACATGGGTCGGGAGCAACAGTCGTCTCGCGAGTGCGCGCCAAGCACGATGAGGAGCGAGCCCACGATCGACTGCAGGCTGCGCTTACTGATCTAGTTTTGTCTGGATTATCGAGAGCAGAAATTCTGGCGCTCGTGAACAAAGCCCTTGGAAGCCTTACGAGCGCCAGAACCTAACAAGCGGATTTACTGATTCGGCAGGCGGTCGTGGAGACGTTCTACTTTGCCTTCGGCGGCCCTAGGTAGCGAGCGAGACTCACCTATCGGCGATGAATTCCCCCCACCGCCGACTCCGCCGCTGCCTCCGCTCCCCAAGCCACCGCCGACTCCGCCGCCAGCCCCCCCGCCGGTTCCTCTGCCCGAACCGGCCGTACCCCCTGAGCCATACGTCCCAGGGTATACCACGCCTGGATTCTCATCCCTGGGTCGCCCGCAGCAATAATAGTTGTTTCTGAAAAAGCTCATGCTGTACGACGAGCCGTACGGCGATCCCCAACCCAAATAGAACGGTACGAAAGTGTAGCAACTTGCCGTTGGATTGAAATACCAAAGGCCATGCGGCCTGCCGAAACCATTAAACCAATTGTGGTTGTAGCTCGCCATCATCAACGAAAGGTCACGACCTCTGATTCTGCGGTTCGCTTTGGCTACGAAGTCCCCGCGCTCCTTACTCCACGTGTCCAGATTGTCGAAATTCTTCTTCTCTTGCTTCAGTAGTTTTGCAACCAAAACCGAGCGGCCCTTTGCGAATGTGACTTTGTTGCCGCCTTTAACCTTCGTGTGCGAGTCTTCCAGCAGCACGCGGCCCTTTCGGACAATAAGCTCGGTACCATCTTCAGGGATCACGTTTACTCGATAGAGGCCGCGGCGAACAATCGCGAGGCGCGCATCGGGAGTGGAAATGTTTATCAGGAGCTCGGTGTCTTCAGCGCCGGCAACCTCGACGATCGCCGTGCCGCGCAAGAGTTTCACTTCAAGACTGTCCAGACTATTGTCCGCGAGTTCGAATTCCGAATTCTCGCCGACGCGAAGGTACGAGCCGGGGTTCAGCAGCATTTCAACTCGACCATCGACCCCAGTCTTCACCACGTCGCCCGCATCCAAATCTTCCTTGATGGTGAGCTGTTGCCACTCGGAGGTGCCCCGCCCGTGAACCAGGGCGCGGCCGCTGACTGCGTTGATGCCTCCAGCCTTCGCCGAGATTACAAACTTCTCCCGCGACTGCGAGTTTCCCGTCACCGTTGAAACCAGCAACAAAGCTACTACTGCAGTAGCCAGATAAAGAAACTGGGAAGCTTTTCTCATGGGAATCTCTCCTGTGAAGTTCCGCAACGAATCGGCACTGAAAGGTCTGGGGCCGCTTGGCATTATAGCCCTCACCGGGTCTTTTACAAGGTTCGTCGATCCAGTTCTGTGTTTTGGCATGCGCTCACCCGGAAGGGCTTGAGGAAGCCGTGTCCAGCGGCCACCTCACGATCGGAGTGCTGCACCGATTATTGCGGCTGAGGCGAGGCAACCCCCGGCCAGGGTTTAGTTTTTCGAGTTTACGTCCGTCTTTGCGTAATAGCCGCTCTTGGTTCGAGCGCTGAGCTCCTGCCGGGTTGGCACTTTCACCGCGACCGAACGCCAAGTGCCGTCTCGCGCGTCGTTCGTCGGCCGGTACCCAATGCTGTAGATCGTCCCGAGATCATGGATTACCTGCTCATAGACCTTGTCCAGGTCCTTCAACTCGGCCGCGTGGTACACGACTGTTCCGCAGGCCTGGGCCAATTGCATGAGTTGACCACGCGCGATCCCATAGGCTTCGCGGGGAGTCCGTCGCTTTCGGATTTCCTCTCTCTCGGTGTCCAGATATATCGGAAAGACCATCACGTCATTGCGCAGAACGATCTTCACAAGTTCTTCAAACGGAGTTAGTGAGCCATCACCGAACACGTCGGGAAGAGCATTGTCTACGCCGTCCGTCATCACCACCACGGCCCGGCGGTGCGATGTCTGTTTTGAAACGAGCACGCTCTCCGAAACGAATCGCAGCGCGTCCCAAAAGTTGGTACCGCTGACGGGCTTCTCGATCTTGTCGATTGCTTTCTTCAGCGCAGTGCGATCAAGACTCAGATCCGAAACCACACGAGCGAGGTCGGTGAACGTCACCACCGCAACACGATCGTTCGGTCGCGTGGCATCGACAAAGCGTTTAGCCGAGCGACGAATCAAGTTGATCTTTTGAGAAGTCGAGCCGGAGAGATCAAGCAGTAGCACGAGATCGAACGGGGCATCAGACGCAGCGAAAAACGAGATTTGCTGACGAGCGCCATCTTCGAAAACCAAAAAGTCTTTCTCTTCGAGAAGCGTCGAATGTTGTTTTGGCACGAGGCTGACCACGCTGACTTTCAGATCAACCAAATCTGAGTCCACACGGATCGTATCGATTGGTTCCTGTGCTCTGGAGCAGATCGACAGCGTTAGCAACACGAGCAGCGCCAACACAAGGGTCGAGACGTTGCAGTCCGCCAGTCCGTTCGGCACGTTTTTCAGCCACTGCATTTCAGTTTGCATAATAGCCATGCTTGCCACGCGCCACCGCTGAGGGGCGATTAACCTGCAATCGTATCGCGCGCCAACTGCCGTCGCGCGTTTTGTTCAGCGGTCGATACGAAAGGCTGTAGACCGTTCCCAGATCCGCAATCACTCGCTCGTAAGCTCCAGCTAGATCCTCAAGCTTCAGGACTTCGTAAAAAGTTCCACCGCCCGCCTCCGCAATCGCTTTCATCCGGTCGTTGGCGGTGTCGAATGCCTCTGGCTGAGTGTCCTTGGGATTCAAGGCTTCGTAATAGGTGTCGAGCCACAAGGTATACAACACACCATCAAACTCCTGCACTTTGCTTATCAATTCTTTGAAAGTAAGCGTGGAGCCATGCTGTCCGAAGACTCCCGGCACTGTGCCATCCAAGCCGTCACTCATCAAAACGATCGCGGTGCGGCGAGAATTTCTCGAATCGCTCACCAGATGCCGCATCGCAAACTCAGTGGCGTCATACAGCTTGGTATCGCCCGATTCCGTATCGATCGTGCTGATGCTCTGCTGCAGGCGACTGCGATCTAAAGTTACTGGTGAGACGAGTTGCGGCTGGCCCGCAAAGGTAATGATGCCGATGCGATCGGATGGTCTGGCGGCGTCAACGAATCGCAGTGCGGCCTGTCGGATCAGCTTTACTTTGTCACGAGTGGATCCAGAGAGATCGATTAGCAGAACCAGATCGAAAGGCGCTGCCGCGGAATCAAACTGCACGATTCTTTGCTCGACGCCGTCCTCCAAGAGTTTGAAATCACTTTGGGTCAAACCGAGGATTCCTCGACTCGTGGCGCGATCGATCACGCTCATGTTGAGCGTCACCAACTGCGAGTCAACGCGAATAACATCTCCCTCGCTCACCTCTTCCGATTGCGCTTGATTAGCAGGCGTGCCGGCGGCGGGACTCTCGTTTTGGCGACCGTGCAGTACTGGGGTCACCGGCGCAGTTGCGGTAATCGATGATTGCCCTTCTGACATCACCAAACTTATTTGGCCGCTTCCGGTGGTCAATCGTAAAACCTGTTCACCCGAACCTAACCGCGTTCGCAGACTTCGCCCGCCATCTACAAGCGGAGCCTCCAACTCTGAACGAATCACACCGGAAGTCGACCGTGCATTTATGTCCACGTTCAGCGGCTGGGAAAGCTCGGCCCTGATGTCGCCTGAGACCGAACGAGCGGCGGCGCTTGCCGGCAAACCGATTAGCGCTATCGAGCCGTTTCCGGTAATCACTTCGGCGTTCGCGGTGCGGGGAATCTTTACAGAAAGCAGGATCCCGGCTTCAGGATCGAGCGGGGTTCGAATTATGGAAATCAAAAGCAGTTTCTTCCGGTTGTCGATCACCACTGGTGAGCGCTTGAAAATGGCGCCACTATCGAACCTGGCCGCAACCAGCACGTATTTCTCGTTCCAGACCTCCAGCTTCACTGCGCCAAATTGATTTTCAATCCGCACGTGACCGTCGACGGGAACATCGATGCGAATCCCCTGCTCTGACTGGTGAGCAAATACGGTCTGAGCGCTGGTAACGAGTAGAACCGCAACGACCAGTTTGTAGATCGCAGACATAGTAGGGCGCGAATGCATTTGGATGATTCGGAACGACTCGGGAAGAGTGTCGGGAGACTGGGCTGACGTTACGACTATCGCTCGATCAGATCAAGCATGGAGCCCTCATCTTTCGATGGCTCGGGCTTAGTAACCGGCGGTGGTGCGCCGTCTAAATCTGCCAGCTTCAGCAGCAAGTTGTTCGCGTTGCTGGCATAAGGAAGCGCTCCTTCCTTAGTCAAAACACCGTCACGAACCATCTGCTCGATAACGCCGTCAAAGGTCTGAATTCCGTCCTGATCACCCTGTTCCATGGCGTCGATTAGAGACTTCCCATCAGACTCCCCTTTTTCTATGTATTCGCGAGTGCGCATTGTCGACTTAAGAATCTCGATCGCTGCCACGCGACCCGTGCCGTCAGAACGCGGAATTAGACGTTGCGAAACGATGTAGCGAAACGACTGCGCGATCCTGGTGCGGATGACTTTCTCTTCATTCTTTGGAAAGACCCCGATGATGCGATCAACGGTTTTTGAAGCATCAATCGTATGCAGAGTCGAAAGGACGAGGTGGCCCGTCTCAGCAGCTTCGAGGGCGACTTCGATCGTCTCGCGGTCGCGCATCTCTCCGACCAGAATCACCTTTGGGGCCTGGCGCAACGCCGCGCGCAAAGCAATAGAGAAGTTTGGAGTATCAGAGTGCAGTTCCCTTTGGTGGATCGTCGAGTTCTTGTGCATGTGAAGAAACTCGATCGGATCTTCGATCGTGACTATATGGTAGTACTTCAACTCATTAATTAGGTCGATGATCGCAGCGAGCGTGGAACTCTTACCGCTGCCCGTCGGACCAGTCACGAGCACGATGCCATTCTTGATCTCGACAATCTCCTGCAACTGTTTCGGCAAGTTAAAGTCTGCGAAGTTGGGTGGATGCATCGGAATCACGCGCATCACGATGGCATGAGTCCCTCGCTGTTTGAAGATATTCACTCGGAAACGGGCCTCGCCGGGGGCGCTATACGACAAGTCGGCGGACCCGGTTTTCTCGATACTTTCGATTGCCGTTTCGTGATTTCCAATGATGAGTTTTGCAATTCCCGCCGTATGTGCCGGTGTTAATTTCTCGAGACCGGGAATAATCACAGGTTGGAGCTTTCCCGCAAGCTCAATCTGCGGCGGACGTCCGGGGGAAAAGATCAGATCGCTCACCTTATCCGACGCGCTCAACATCTGTCTGAGGACCACAATAAAGTTAGGCGCCGGAGGGCCAGCCGGAGAAGGGTTTGGCACTGGAGGTTGTTGACTCATTTATTGGAACTTTTCCACCCTTTTCAAACGTCGTAAGCGTATGATAACTCGCGGCCAAAAGAAAACGTGATTGAGAACAAACTAAACGTTTCTTCCGTACATCTCAGTGCTTGCTCGGTGGGACTGGCTTTAAGAACTGGTCCCAAAACCAACGAGAGGAGGCGCTGAAACATGGCAACCTACAGAGATCCTGTTAGATGCTTTGCACCGATGGAAGTGATCGAGCGCCTGCTGGAAATTCGTACTGAAGCGGGTTTTCCAACCGCCATTTATCTCCTTTCACCCGATGATTTGGCAGACTATCTCGATGCCTACGGTTTTGATGTCTACGCTTTTTCGGAGGCGGAATCCGAATTTCACTTCGGAGATTATCGCGCGCCGTTGGCGCCCGGTGGGGATCACGCCCACAGCTCAGCAACGGCCCATTGAAGATCTGAGAGTTTGAGCCTCAGAACTTAAAGAGATAAGGAGACTGCACTCGCGGTCTCCTTTTTTACTTATGGTCAAGGGCAGTTTGGGCATCGGCTTTTAGGGCTTTGATCACAAAGAAAGTTCCGTCATCCGTCATTCCCAGCCCCTCAGTCCAATCAATCACATCCTTGTGCACGACTGTTATCAAGTCGCGCGCGCTGAGAGCTGCATTAGCCTTGATCGCGCTAGCCAGACGATCCCGGCCAAACTCTTCGCCGTCAGGGCTCATCGCCTCAGTCACTCCATCTGTGTAAAGCACCAGTAATTCCCCTGGTTCAATGGCCAGGTAGTATTCGTGGTAACGGGTATCGCTGAACATTCCCAAAGGAACGTTGCCCCTTTCCAGAAAATGCACACCGCCATTGGCATCAATCATCAAAGCGGGATTGTGGCCGGCGTTGGCGTAAGCGAGGGTACGGCTCGAGGCGTCCAGGATGCCATAGAAAGCGGTAACGAACTGATTCCGCTCAATAGATTCCCACAACAGGTAATTCACTTTGGCCATTGAGATGTGCGGCGCGTAACCAACATGCGTGGCGGCCCGTAAACTTGCGCGCAGAAAAGCCATCAGCAGCGCGGCGGGTACTCCCTTGCCTGACACATCAGCAATCACCAATCCAATCTGATCGTCGTAAATACGAACCCAGTCGTAATAGTCACCGGAGACTTCCTCGGTTGGAAAGTTGTAAGCACTGATGTCATAGCCTGGCAGCTCGGGATCGCTTGGTGGCAACAACTCGAGTTGCACCTGCCGCGCAACTTCCAACTGCCCTTCCAATCTCTTCTTCTCGATCAACTGCTCGTGCAGCATCACTTTCTCAATAATGATCGCCACCTGAGACGCAAGCAGCATCAGCACCTGCAGATCGTCATCTGAATAAGCGTTCAGTTCATCGCTTTCAAGATCAAAAACACCGATCACTTCGTCGTTGGAAATTATCGGCGCGACCATCTCGGACTTGGTTTGATTCCGCGCGTTAATGTAAATCGGATCCTTGCTTACATCGGCACAGATGAGGGGCTCGCGAGTTAGCGCCACCTGACCAAGAAAGCCCTCGCCAAGTTTCAAATGAAGCTCCCTCAATTCATCAATGTCATAGCCTTGGACGGCTTCGGCCTGGAACACGCAGGGCTCGTCTCCCTCAACACGCAACCCCTCGTCGACACACTTCAAAACGAAGATCCCGGCCGCATCGTAGGGGAGGACTGAGTCCAGCGTCTCCATCACGAGATTTAGGACTTCCTGCAGGTCGAGCGAGCGGCTGATCTTCTTCGTGATGTCCAGCAGCATCCGCAATTTGTCTATCGTAGTCAGGCCCGGCAGCGGTAACTCGGTTGTTTTTTCAGTCATATTTCTGTGGATTGATATCGGTGGTCGAGTTCCTCAAGGGCGAGCATTCGAAAGTATAAGGCGTCGCAAGCTGAGAGCGAAGTGATAAATGACCGATTAGGATTTCGGGCGAGCTTCACGCGTTGGGAGGATTGGCTTTTCGATAGGTTTGCCAAAGATGCGTGACTTTCAACCGATACTCGACAAGCTCGCGACTGACGTGAAAGTGCCTCGCGATCTCCGCGGCTACGCGTCCCTCATAAACCAACTTTCGCAACGCTGAAAACGGCACTAGCGCAGCAGCGCCAATTCCGTAAGCCGCCTCCTCGTCCGCACGTCGATAATCACGTGCCAACGTACGCCCGCGTGCGTCCTGCGATACCACTTTCAAACGGTTGGGTTGATGGCCGAGAAAGACGTGTGACACCTCTTCCATCAGAGTTGCGTTTGTTCGCAAGCGACCATGCTTCGGATTAAGGATCACGATCTTCCTTCCATCCGGTAACGGGATTGAACAGGCGCCTCCGGACCAATCCTGTGCTGCTGCCCCGAGCAAATGATCCCTGGCCTCCTGGCTTAGAGCTTGAATCTCGGCGAAATCTACAACGAGAAGATTAGCGAAGGAAGCGAGTTTAAAAGGGTCGAGCGGACTATCGGGAGGAACTCCGGCGAAGTCGCGCAGGCCCAGAGCCTTCAACTCAAACTCTCGCCATTTTTCTCCCGGAGGGAATTCGCGATAAGGCATCTCTAGTGTGACAATGGAAGGCTGCTATTTTCGTTTGCGGGAACTCTTGTCTGGACTGGAGTGACTAAACTGCGTGTAGGCGACGCGGAAGAGTTCAGATAAGGCCGAGGCGGTTTCTGGCGTGAGGTTACGATCGGCTCGCAGATGGGCTTCAACAATTTCCGGAGTGGACTCATGCGGGAAATAGACTACCGCCTTGGCGGCTTCGCTATCGACATGACGTCCGGCAAGCACACGTTCCATCGGCATATCGAGCCATGACGTCAGTCTGGCGATGTTGTCCGCATCGGGCTTACCGGTTCCGTTTTCGATCCGAGAGAGCGTTGAAGCAGAGACGCCGGTCTCGTCGGCAACGTCGCGCAAGCTCAAAGTAAGTTCAACCCGACGACGCCGGATGGCGCGACCAAGTTCCTGAGTATTGACCAGGGTATTTCCCAAACGTGTCATGGGGATTCCTCCGTTCAGTCTGCCCGCAATGCCGAGCAAACCTTAGCACGGAGACAGTTTTAGTTGCAAGACCGTGTTTTACGGCTGAAACACAAGGCAGAACAAGAAGCCGCGTCAGCGGTTGCGCCTGACGCGGCTGAGTTAGCGTGGTTGGTTCTTCTGATGGAGCGCGGACATCGCCAGGTTCCTGGCGCGCGGGATTGCGTCAAGGGCCTGGGCCAACTGCGGATCGTCCCACATGACAAATACGCGGTCCGCTGTCACGCGACCGTAAGCAGCCGACACGACATTGAATCGCAACTGCAACTCAACGAACCGACGGTTAGAGTCGAGGTGTTGAGCCAGGGTTTTGAAGGCAGAATCCTTAACCACAAAATCCTTGAACGCGCGGAAGACGGGTTCGGTAACAGGAAAATCCGTAACCTGCAGTTCGTGCTCGAGATTGCTCGGTCCTTTAACGCGGTAGTCACCCAGACCCTGCACGCGACCGTTGACCAACTCACGCGCAAAGGCAAATAAGGGATTCAAAAGTCGTCGTTGCGTAGCCGTGACGGTCCGGGCCTTGGCTGTTTCGTCGGGAGCGATACCGCCGCCGCCGTACACAGCGCGACCGGTATCCGTCTTCTTAACTTGTCCAGAAGGCTTTGCCGTCTCTTCAATTTCCAATTGGGTGGAACCGCCGTGCGTGTAATAGTCGTACAAGCCGCCGTTAGTATAGTCTCGCTGAATCAGACGCCCGGATGGCGTGTAATACTTCGCCGACGTCAGCGTCAAACCGGCGCCGTACTCCAGGGGGATGATGCTCTGGACCAGACCTTTGCCAAAACTCGTCGTACCCACGATCAGTGCGCGGTCGTGATCTTGCATTGCGCCGGCGACAATTTCAGAAGCCGAAGCTGAATTGCCGTTGATCAAGATCACCATCGGAGTCAGATCGGGCGAGCTGTTCCGAGACTCGTGCGAGTTGTCGCGAAAGCCATTGCGTCCTTTTTGCGTCAGGATTAACTGCCCGGACGGGAGAAAGACCTCTGCCACGTGGATGGCTTGATCAAGAAACCCGCCTGGATTATTCCGCAGGTCCAGGACTAACGAAGTCATTCCCTTTGCATGCAACCGGCCCAAGGCGTCCTGCAATTCATCCGTCGTTGAGTAGTTAAAGCCACGAGTCATGTCGATATAGCCGACACCCGGTTTAACCATGTAGGCATCGGGGACGGACGGCTGAGGCACGGCATCGCGAGTTAGAACCAGTGTCTCGAGCCGCTTGTCGACCGCTCTCTCCAAAGTAATTTTCACCAGCGAGCCTCGTGGCCCACGGATCTTGTCTCGCACCTCCAGAGACAGCTTTCCGCGCATCTTTACGCCGTCGACTGCGGCTATTCTGTCACCGAAACGAAGTTGCGCACGCGCGGCCGGCGAACTATCGAAGGTCGAAGTTATGAAAGTGTCAGCTTCGCCTTCAATCGTGTAGTTCAGAATTGATGCACCGATTCCGAAGTATTCGGACCGCTGGTCAGTCTTTAACTCTTCAAATTCTTCTCGGTCATAATAATTTGAATGTGGATCCAGGGATCGGAGCATGCCGACCACTGATGACTTGAAGACCGAACTGTAATCGAGCTTTCTTCCCTGAATGTAGTTTTGCTCGATTACTCTTAGAGCCTCTTCAAAGTCTCGTTCGATTTGGGGAATGACTGTCGCATTACTCGAGCGCGGGTTGCGCCTTCCTGCACTGGCGGTGCTGGCTGCGGATCTGCCGCTAGAGCTGCTTCCCACCGGTGACTGCGTTTGCGAACGCTGTTGCGCATTCACGAAGCAGGGAACAATTAAGGTGACGATGAAAAGTGCGAGAGCAAAGGGCGAGATACTTTTTTTCACTTAGGCCTCTGAAAGATACCGAAGTCTAAACGTTGAGTGTTCGCTGGAACCGCTCACCTGGGGTGTAATGCGCCTGAATATAATTGAACCTGGGTCAAGCGGCAAGTTGTGCGCGACTTGCTGATCGTTCGTTCGCGATCGCTACTCCCAAATAACAGTAAATAACTAAAACCCGTAGATCTCCGGAGACGATATTGAGAAGTGCCTTGCTTGACGGCCCTTTGAACCCGTGTAGAATGAACTTAATAATACCGAACAACGTATTTCGAGCCAGAGTTGATCTACCGATCAGTTAAAAGGAGTGTTTTTCAAATGAGTAGCCCTTATCAACGGGAAGAAAATGAAACACCGGAAACGGTTGACGATCTTATGGTTCATGATGACGATCCCGATAATCCTGACGACCGTTCGCGAGCAGCTAATTCAGTACGCGACATTGCTTCACGGATTCCCGAATCGTTAAGCGCAATTGGACGAGACATCAGCCGCACGATTGAGCGGGCAATGTCGGCAAAGGATGACTACGTGGTAGCTGTCAAGATTTCCCCGGAAGCACAGGACAAGCTCGAGCAGTTGGTCCAGGCAGGTGTCTTTCGTAATCGAGCTGAAGCAGCCGGTTTTCTTATTGATGAAGGCATCAAGACACAGTCTGCATTGTTCGAGCGTGTCCAGCAGAAACTAGCGGAAATTGAGCGCTTGCGTGCCGAATTACGCGGCCTGATCAATGAAGGGCCCAGCTAGAAAGGGCTCCTACTCCCCAATTTTTCCCCATCCGGATCGACCGTTCCCCACACGGTACGAAGCCATGTCTAAGCACTAGCAGCAGTGAAACGAGAGTAAAGTGGCTGAAACATTTCAACTCCCACGCACACCAATCCGGCAATTCACACTCGAGAATGGCCTGCGAGTAATATTGAACAGGGATCAAGCAGTGCCCGTGGTGTCAGTAGCGGTCTACTACGATGTGGGATCGCGAAACGAAAGGACCGGTCGGACGGGCTTTGCACATCTCTTCGAACACATGATGTTTCAAGGGTCCGAGAACGTTCCGAAAGCCGCGCACTTCCAATACATTTTCCACGCCGGCGGCACCATGAACGGCACCACTTCGACCGAGCGCACCAACTACTACGAAACGTTGCCCGCGAACCATCTGCCACTCGCACTCTGGTTGGAAAGCGACCGCATGCGCTCGTTGAAAGTCACCCAGGAGAACCTGGATAATCAGCGCAGTGCCGTGCAGGAAGAGAAGCGACTGCGTTACGACAATCAGCCTTACGTCAACGCTTTTCTTCGCATCAACGAATTAATTTTCAAGAATCCGGCGAACGCGCACTCAACTATCGGTTCGATGGAGGATCTAGACGCCGCGACAATCGAGGATATCAAGGAGTTCTTCCGCATCTATTACGCTCCTAATAATGCAGTATTAACGATTGCCGGCGACTTTGAGGAAGATGGGGCACGGCAATTGGTTGAGAAATACTTCAGCGACATACCCAGTCAACCCACGCCACCTCCAGTAGACGTCAGCGAGCCTGAGGAAGTGTCGGCAAGATTAGAGACCTTCTTTGACAAGCTCGCCCCGGCTCCCGCGTTTGTGCTCGGGTGGAAAATTCCTGCCCGACGCACACCTGAATTCTACGCATTGTCACTGGCGAGCGAATTACTGTTCGAAGGCGACAGCTCGCGGCTTTATCAGAAACTGGTAAAGGGTGACGAATCGGTTGTGTCAATTCAGGGCGGTGTTGACGAACGGCGAGGCCCATCGGCGCTGTACATTTTCGCGCTCCCTAAACCAGGTGAAGAGGTAGTCGCGATTCGGGAACAAATATTTGACGAGATAAGGCAGTTGGCGGCCAACGGTCCATCTATGGAAGAGATGGAGAAACTCCGCAATTCGCTTTGCAACGATGCCGTGCGCGGCCGGCAGTCGACGATGTATCGAGCGCAACGCATTTCTGAGTATGCGCTTTACGATAACGATCCAACCGTGTTTGATACTGAACTCGAGCACTATCTCGCGATCTCTCCTAAAGACATTAGCCTGGCCGTTGATCAGTTTCTCAACATCGAGAACCGCGTAATGTTGGACATCATCCCTGAGGTGACATCAGAGGACGAAGTGCCTACGTTGACCGCATCGCCACAGCCACCGGGAGAACCAAAACAACCAGTCGCGCCGGCTCCACAGGTTCAGGCTCCACCTCCTAGCCAACCCACTGTTTCCACGAAACCGGAAGTGGTGGTCATTGAAGGTGAGCAGCGCCATCTCGAGAAACCAGAGCAGCCGACAGATCCGCCAACGCATACGCGGCCAGATTCAGGTCCACTACACCCATAACCATGAGTTCAGCTGAAACAGTTCGCCAACAACCGCCACCGCCCTTACCAGCTCGACCTATCAAGCTTCCGAAACCGCAAGAGGTTTCGCTGGCTAATGGGCTGACGATCATTGTTGTCGAAGACAGACGATTACCGCTGGTGAGTTACCGCCTCGCCTTTCGCACTGGGGATGCGGATGATCCGTCGGGGCTACCCGGCTTGACGGATATGCTGACGGGCTTACTGACTGAAGGCACTCAATCCCGTGCTAGTCGACAAATTGCCGATGAGGTTGCCCGGATGGGCGCGGCTTTGACTGCCGGCGCTAACTCTGACTATTCAACTGTCGCAGCGTCATCGCTCGGCAACTTCAGTGACAAGGTGCTGGAGTTGATGGCTGACGTCACGCTGCGCCCTTCATTCCCCGAGAACGAAGTAGAGCTTACTAAGCAAAACACCATCGAGAGTCTGAAACAACAGCGAGCTCAACCGTCATTCCTGGCCACCGAGAGGGTGTCGAGCGTGATGTATGGAGCTCATCCGTATGCAATAGTCGGACCGACGCCGGAATCGATCACTGCCACCACTCGCCAACAACTGGTTGATTTCCATCGCCAGAAGTTTGTTCCCAACAACGCGGTGATGTTTCTGGTCGGCGACATCGACAGCGATCGTATGGTGAAGCGAATCGAGGAACTGTTTGGAGAATGGAAACCCGGGGCAGCTGACTCAGAGCAGTTTCCCGAGCCTCCGGTTCCAACTTCTCGCTCGGCATACATCGTGGATCGTCCGGGTTCCGCACAGTCCAACATCGTCATCGCGAATCCGGGGATCACTCGGACCAGTCCTGACTATTTTCCAATGTTGTTGATGCACACGGTGCTGGGCGCCAACGCCTCGTCACGTTTGTTTATGAACCTGCGCGAGGACAAGGGTTACACCTACGGCGCGTATTCGAATCTCGATGCTCGCCGAACCGCCGGTACTTTTCGCGCCAGCGCTGAGGTGCGAACTCCAGTAACCGGAGACTCACTCAAAGAGTTTTTTCTGGAGTTGAATCGAATTCGCAACGAACCTGTCTCACAGAAAGAGATCGACGATGCCAAGTCGTATCTTACGGGCGTCTTTCCAATTCGTCTGGAAACTCAGGAAGGATTGGTCGATCAATTTGTTCAAATCAAGATGTTCGGTCTGCCCGATCAGTACCTTGAGACCTATCGCGATCGCGTGCAGGCTGTGACCATTGGTGAGATTCAGGAAGTAGCCACTCGTTATGTAAAACCAGAAGAAGCTTCGATTGTGATAGTTGGTGACGGGCGTCAAATCATTGATCAGATCGAGCCGTATGCGACGGAGATAGAGTTCTACAACACTGCCGGCAAGCGGAAGGATCGGCCTTCAACCACGTCCGGCAACAAGGGCCCTGAGGTCAACGATGTCGCCGGAACGTGGAAATTGGAGATTGAGACACCGCTTGGTCAAAACATTCCAGCGACGCTGAGTCTTACCGACTCCGACGGCTTGCTATCTGGAAGAGTGAAATCAGAAATGGGTAACGCCGAGATTCGCGACGCTACGATGAGCGGTAATACTTTCACCGCGACTGTCGCTTTCGACATGTACGGGCATGCTACTGAGGCCGAGATCGGCGGTGAGATTTCAGGCGACGAGATGTCAGGCACGGTGACGATGCAGGGAATGCCTCTTCCCTTCACCGGCACGCGTGAAGGTTAGCCGGAAACTCGGAAAGAATTGCGAAATTTCGGATAACAGGTGCCGGTTTCTCGCAAGTAAGATTGCAAAAATGTTGCTGAGCAACCCGACGGTAAAGGGATGACATCTTATGCTCGAGGTTAAGGGAATGTCGCAAAAATAGTGACAACCATAACACTCGGTTCCTCCTGTGATTCGCCCGGCATGTCGGCATGCCGGGCGGTTTTTCTTTGGTTACTTCTCATAGCGCAAAACCACGCCGTCTCCACCGACTGCCCAGCCAATCTTTTTACTGAAATCGAGCGCGTAAAGATGTTGCTTCGTCGGCGAGCTTTGTTGAACCCACGTTCGTCCGCCATCGCCTGATCGCAAAATCGTGCCGGCGCGACCAACCGCCCATCCGTCATCGTCGTTGAGAAATTGAACACTCAAGAGTGTTGAGCGAACCTCGGCATTCACTGGTTCCCAACGATCCCCACCATCCATCGTGCGCAGTATGGTTCCTCGTTCGCCCACCGCCCAGCCCCTCTTCTCGTTACGAAATTCGATATGGTAAATGGTGCCGGAGATACCCGTATCCTGTTTCACCCAGGTCAGACCAGCGTCGATAGTCTTTAGAATCGTTCCACCTGCGCCCGCGATCCACCCTCGCTTCTCATTATCAAAATCCATGTGAATCAACTCCAACCGACTGGGCGCCCGCTGTCGTTGCCATGTCACTCCGGCGTCATTGGTGTACACAAGAATGCTGTCCACGACCAGATCGCGTTTGCTTACTGAGCCCACTACCCAGCCCTTCTTCTTGCTGGGAAATCTCACGCTATAAAGCTCAACCACTGCACCGTCGAACTCCCTGGGCAGAAACCTCCGAGCTTCGGTCCAGCGTGTGCCGCTGTCTCTGGTCACGAAAATAGCGTTGCCGGCGATCAGGAAACCATCTTCTTTGTCGCTGAAATAGATGTCGTTAATACCGTCAGTCGTACCAACAACCTGCTGGACCCACGAGCGTCCACCATCATCAGTGCGG
Organism: Pyrinomonadaceae bacterium; assembly: GCA_041744295.1. Taxonomy (GTDB): domain Bacteria; phylum Acidobacteriota; class Blastocatellia; order Pyrinomonadales; family Pyrinomonadaceae; genus PSRF01. Next base: position 34,145 of record JBGTLE010000089.1, read on the forward strand.
CTGAGAAATCCTTTGTCTCCTCCGACCCAACCGCGTTTGCTATCGAGAAAATAGACCGCGTTTAAGTCCTGGCCCTTCGCAGCTACGGTTGCAATCGTCCACCCTGCTTGAGCGAAGCAAGGCGATGACGCCGCTATGATAATGAGTACCGCTACGAGTGGGCTAAGATATCGAGAGTGGTGACTCGTTCCATTTCTGAGCATTAGTGTTCGTAGTTTCAGTCTGGGCATGATGGTTGAGTTTGGGAGTTGGCGCCGGACTTCCGAAATCAGCACGACTGCTGACAAGCGAACGTCTGCTCATTCAGAGTTCCGCGTTTGGGTTCGTCTTTTAGCTGGGGGCCAATAAACTTTTACATAGATCGATATGCGCTGACAAGATTCCGTCGCCGAATGGGTTCATGGTTTTCCAGCAACGGACACGGAGTCGCTTGTAAAGTTAACTCCGAGACACCCTGGGCGCATCAGAACGATCGTTGCTCGCCAAATGCACCTCACGAAAACAGGGGCGCCCACGATGGGACGCCCCTACTGGCTGACGCACAAAGCACATTTCGATTACGTCGACTACTTACCGTCGCTCTCCACGCGATAGACACGGCCATCGAGCACTACCACCACAGCCTCGCCCAACGAGAAGAATTTTCCTAATTGCGTTTTTTGCTTCAGCAGGTCGAAATATTCCGCACTGCCAAACTTAACGACTGTTTCCGGCAATTTGGCGTCGGCTTTGTATTCTGAGTCAGTCCACACGTTAGTTCGCAGATAGAAGGTCTTGCCGCCGATGGTCTTGACCTGTGTCGAAGGCGAGTAGTTGTCAACACGAACCAACTCCTGCTGTTCGCGTGCCCGCTTGCTTTGTTGGACTGCCACTGCTCCAGTCGTCGCCTGAACATCAGCAGCCTGGGGCGCATTCAAGACTCCTGGCCTCATTGCACCGCCGATAGAGCTGTCTTTATCTCTGCGACCCTCTCGGCGTTGAGTGGATAGATTTGTCACAGTTACCTGCTGTCCAGATTGCGGCTGTTCGAGCGCGAGATACGAGGTGTACGGCGTCACGATCCCATATCGAGTTCCAAGGTCCACAATTTCATCCTTCAACTCCTGTTGCTCGCCATTCGTTCGCACCTGTTCCATCAACCAGCCGACTCGCCGCGTGGCCCAGAGTCGCGGCAGGAAATCGTTCTGCTCGTTCCGCAAAGGAAAGCGCAAATTGTCGAAGTTGAAGGTCCTTCCCTTCTCTGCCGCCATTCCATTAAGCGTCAACCGCACGTAATCCAAATCCGCGGAGTTTCGATAGCGTCCAATCAGCGTCACTTGCGAACCGCGAAAGACATCGGGCAGCGCCCGGGGATAAACCAGGTCCGTCTCGACTCCAGCCATATCCAGCCGCAAGTCGGTAAGCACCGGATAATTGATCTTTGAGAAAAAGGTGGAGACCTTTACCTCAAGATCTTCCTTCGGCTCAACGTAGTCAGAAACGCCTCCATTTTCAGCAGCGAGTTTGTCGAGCAAGGCTGTGTTGACGTCGTAACCCACCCCAAAGGTGAACAGGCGAACGCCGGGAATGCGCGCCAGCCTCGCGCCTTCAACGATGCGAGCGACATTCGTCTCGCCGACTGTTGGCAACCCGTCAGTCATGAAGACCAAAATTTTTGGCCGATCGCTTGAGCGGAACTGCGGCATCGCCGTGAGCAATGCCTGCGCGATGTTCGTACCGCCCACTGGCTTTAAAGCATTTACAAAAGTTTCGCCGCGTTTACGACCCGCGTCATCAGCGGCGATCAATCCCGTTTCCATCAAGCGCTCTTCGCCGGCGAAAGAGATCACGTTAAAACGATCCTGCGGTCGAAGAATTCTGATTCCGTACAACAGCACCGCGCGGGCTTTCTCCATTTTGCCGGCTTCCGCCATCGAGCCCGAGGTGTCGAGGACAAAGACAATATCTTTCGCTGAATATTCCTGTTCCGACCATTCGTCCTTGGGGGAGATCATCATCAGGAAATATCCGTCTTTGCCGGCGTCACGATGCGTCAGCAAAGTCACACCGAAATCATCGCGGGTCGTGGTGTAGAACAGTTGAAAATCCTGGGCTGTCGTTCCCGCTCCGGTTTCAAAGGTGACTACCGAACGGCGATCACCATCTCGTTTGATATCAACCGCGTGAGTCGGTGAATAGACGTTCCTGAGCGGCACGGCGTTCTCCAACTCTATCCGGCCTGAGACCGAGCCGACCGGCGCGACTTGCTGTCCAGTGCCTAGCGGATAGCGATACGCTACCGTGCCTGACTCCGCGCGCAGCACCTGGGTGTACGTAATCTCCAACTTCTTATCGGAGTGTGGGGGAATCGGAAAGATGCTCGCCTGGAAGAGGTCCTTGCCCGCGTATTCGAGCAGTCCCGGGTCGCGTTGCCGCCTCACAATCTCGTCGTAGATTCGCCGAGCTTCATCGCGTGGACGTACCTCGCCGACCAGCCGGCGATCGCCATCCCAGATCGCGAATTCACTGATTGACGCGGACTCGGGAATTGGAAAAAAGTAGATGCCTTCGAGGGTTGCGTTTGTGTCGTTGCGAAAAACCTGCTCAACATGAGTGGTTGCCACCTGCGAGGCCACTTTTGTCTCGATCTTGATCGACTTGACCGGCAGCGCCCGCGGCATATTGGGCGGAATGACCCGGATGCGGTCCGGACAACGATTGCATGGCCCCGGAACGATGACACCTTGAGCGGCCACGGTAACTGTCGAAAGGTAAATCAGTGTGACAAACAGCAGGCAGATGGAAACTCTTCGGGTAAGCATTCAAATCTCCTTAAACCCTGACGTTGCGCCGAATGTTCAGCGCTCGATGGGTAGAACGTTCGCGAGGTAAGTTCTTGCGCTGAGGGACGCGTGTTTAGTGAAGATCGCGCAGTCGTGGGTTGCTTATCGCGACGAATGTGACGTAGAGAACGATCGCAACGCCTCCCGCAGCCAGCGCTTTCGGCGCTCCGTAGCGCTGGGAAATCGCGCCGGCGAGCAGGTTGCCAATGGGCATGGTACCGATGAAGGTTAGGATGAACATACTCATTACTCGACCGCGCATTTCGTCTGTAACAAGCTTCTGCAGCAAGGTGTTCGTCACCGCAACTGAGGTTACGACTGAGAACCCGACGCCGAAAAGGAAGAGCAGCGACCAGTAAAGGTGAGTGGAAAGCGCAAAGGCGATCAGGCAAACGCCGAACGAAAATGCTCCTCCGATTACTGACCAGCCTTTCCTCTTGAAGTCGCCAAGATAAGCGAGCAGCAGCGCGCCTGCGAAAGCACCGGCGCCCGCAACTCCCATCATCCACGCGAGTCCTGAAGCGCCGAGTTGAAAAATATCTCGGGCAAAAATTGGGGTCAGCGTCATGTAGGGCGCACCAAAGAGACTGCTGACCGCCGCTAGCATGAGCAACGCGGAAACGCGCGGACGATTGCGAACGTAGCGAAAGCCGTCAATCAAGTCCTGCCAAAGCGCGCTGCGGTCCTTAACAGAATGTGCGGGCAGCGTCTTCTTCTCCTGATCGAAACGAACCATGCGCAGCGCAACCACCACGGCCACAAACGAAATCCCGTTAATAAAGAAACACCCGACCAGACCGAAAGAATTTAGCGCGAGCCCCGCCATTAGTGGGCCAATGACACGTGAGAGCTGGAATTGTGAAGAGTTCAGTGCAACTGCATTTGCGAGATCCTCGCGGCCCACCAGATCGAAAGTTATTGCCTGATAGGAAGGTCCGGCGAGCGCCATACACGATCCCGTCAGAAACGAAAACGCGAGGATCATCCAAACAGTAACGACGTTCATCCAGATCAGCATGGCCAATGCCAACGCACCCAGACCGGCAACGACTTGCGTGTAAAGCAGGAGCCGGCGGCGATCGACGAGATCGGCAAACACTCCTCCGGCAAGTGTTAGGAAGAATCCGGGCGCTGTTGCCATGAAGCCGTCGACACCCAACCAGAACGCTGAATCGGTGAGTTGTAAAACCAACCAACCCTGCGCTACCGCCTGCATCCAGGTGCCAACGTTGGAGACGAACGCACCAGACCAAAAGAGACGGTAGTTTCGGTGCGACAGCGCACGGAACATTCCGATAGTGCGTTTGGGAATTGGAGTTTCGGTGGTGACCTCGTTTGCGTCCAAAACCATTGGCACTCTTCTTACCACTCCAACCTGAAAGCGCCAAGGGAGAGGGAGAATATTGGCAGAGCGGAGCATTGTTATTTCAAATACTCCTCAGGCAGCAAGGTAAGCTCTGGAGCTCGGTAACTCAGGGCTCAGTACTCAGCAGTCAGCACTCAGCACTCAGCACTTCAGCACTCAGCACTTTTTGTCACGCGTCGAGAGCGATCCACCTCGTCCACCCCGGCGTTCACCGACAATCTCCGCCAGGATTGCCAGCGCCACTTCCTCAGGTGTGACTGCGCCGATGTCTAAGCCAATCGGCGCATGCACTCGCTGCAATTTCTCCTCGGCGGCGCCAGCCGCTCGCAACCTGTCGAGCACGATCTTCGTACGCCGCTTGCTGCCAATCAGGCCGACATAATCAGGATACGTATCGACGACTGCTCGCATGCATTCCTCGTCCTCTTTATGGCCTCTGGTAACTACCGTGACCGACACGCCGCGTCCATCACCGATTGCCGTGCGAACCGCGTCCTGCCACTGTTGCGCTAAGACTAACTTTATCCTTTGGTCCAAAAGATGTTCGGGGTTCAGAAATTCAACTCGGTCGTCGATCAACGTGACCTGGTAGTTCAGCGCGACCGCGAGTTTCGCAAGCGAGGCGCCTACGTGACCGGCGCCGCAGATTACGATCTCTGGTTCCGGCTGAATTCGCTCGAACAGAATTCGTGCTTCGTTCCAGGGTGAGAGTTCCGGCGCAAACTCATTCACTTGCAGCATACGAGCATCGTCGCTCGATTCAAGAAAAGCCTTTGCTTGCAAGCGCACGGCACTATCCAACAACCCGTCACCCAAACTACCGGCGAGAGTAACCGCATCTCGTATCAGCAGCTTGGCGCCCACATTTCCACTGCCGTCGACGAGCGTAACCAATGCGGCGATACTATGACCGTCGAGCACGTTTCGAATCGCTTCCAAAATACCTGGCTCTGGTCGTGTTTTGTTTTCCGGCATGGAAGAGGCGAGACAACCTACTGCCTGGCGGAGGAAGGCTTTGAAAGTCCGAGAGCCGCCGCAGTGCGACGTAAAAGCCACCATGGCCCAACGAGCAGATAGATTGGATTGCGAAAGAACGCCGGCCGGTTTCCTTCGATCGCATGGCCGAGAAACTGCAAGACCCAGCCAACGACGAATAACAGCAAAGCCCAACGCCAACTGAAGGCAAAGAGCGGCAGCGAAACGACAATTAACGGAATGCCGATCGAGTGCATCAGCTTATTCAGCGGATGTCGATGCTTGGCTTTATAGTTTTCTATGAAGGATTCGGACATTGCAGGTTGAGAAAACATCCTACTTCCGTTTCTGACTTGTCACCTGTCACGTTCTCGTATTATTTCAACACGTCAACGAAAATATCCATCGTGCCACCACAAACCATTCCCTCTTCGCTCGCGTCTTCCGCAGTCAGCGAAAAATGATGGAGTGCGGAACGACCAGTTCGCAGCGCGTCTTTTGCTTCCGCCCATACTTCGGCTTCGATGCAGCCGCCGCCAACCGTTCCCGCCGCTTCGCCATTCTCGAAAAAAAGCATCTTGGCGCCCCGCTGTTGCGGCGTCGATCCACGAGTATGCGCAACCGTAGCCACGACGACACGCTCACCGCGCGAATTGGCTTCTGAAATCAATCGATAGAGATCACGTTGGGGAATGGTGGACATTGGCAGAGAGAACTTTTCCGTACGTCATTCGACGTTGCTCACTGTCTCCGACCGCAGGCCTTTGACGTAAGCGGCTGACTCCTGACTCCGTTAAGGCTTTCGCCTGCCAGTGGATTCAGCATCAGGTTTAAGAGCGTCCCGCTCTTCCTGCATTTCCAACCGGCGCCGCAGCCGATCGACCTCCGCGTCAGCGAGGAGAAGCGAGGCTTCCAAACGCTGCTTGCTAGTTTCGAGAATTCTGACTTGAGACTGCGTGCGATTGCGCTCGTTCTCCAACTGCCTGCGTCGCGTGTCGCGAGCTTCCTCAGGTCGAGTGGTGCCATAACCCTGCGTCGCGCGTTCGATGTTTTCAGGCTTGAGTGAATATTCGATCTGTTCCAGCTTGGAATGAAGGTCAGCCAACTTACTCTCGACATCGATCAGCTGCGATCGCAAGTTCTCCGCGCGCTGCTCGGCCCGCGTCAGACGCTCCATATCTAAGAGTGTCTTGTCGTTCTCCTGCATCTGGCTGAGTTTGTCGTTCAACCGCTCCACCTGATTCGAGAGGGCGTTGATCGTGTCTTCCATATCCTCTTTATCTGGTTGAGGTGCCGGCTTTTTGCGGCTGGAAGACTTCGTTGGGGCTGGAGTCTGTTCCTGCTCTTCGGCAGCGCCTTCGTCAGCAGTACTCACGATCTTCGCTTCGTCAGCCGGCGCTTCCTGGTTCGCAGGGGCAATCGGAGGATTTGTTACGACCGGTTTGGTCGAGCGACTCGAAGTCGACGTCGTCCGCCGTTTGGTTTTCGACTGCGCGCTGGCTGAAGTTACATCCACGACGAAAACGCAGAGGATCAACAAACCAAAAGCGAACAACGTGCCGAGACCAAAAAGTCTTGTTTTCATTGATTGAACTCCTGGAGTAATGCAAGGACAAGATACGCCCGTCAGGAGATGCCTTCAAGCGGTGACAGGATGCTTAGTACACGTGAGAGTGCGGGTCAGGTTCCGAAAGGCTCCGAATCTGATTCTTCGCCCGCTCAGAACGGTTGGATTTGAAAACTGACTGCCATAGAACGCGCTGAGTTGGTCAAGGCCGGCACGCTTATCAGATCAACACCGGTCTCGGCATATTCCCGCACATTCTCGAGTGTAATGCTGCCGGTGCACTCAACGCTCACATCCGAGCGCAACTCGCGAGCAAGAGCCGTCAAGCGGGCGACTTCGGCCAGGTCGAGATCCTCGAACAAAACTATGTCGGCGCCATTGCCAAGCGCGTCTCGCAGTTCGTTCTCATTCGTTACCTGGACCTGCACTTTGTGAAAATGACCCAGCTTTTCGGTCGCGCTCTTTACGGCGGCGGCGATGCCCCCGGCATTGAGGACATGATTGGTTCTGATCACCACGCCGTCGTCGAGGCCGAAACGGTGATTCTGCCCGCCACCCAGATTCACTGCGTATTTCTCGAGCATCCGCATTCCCGGAGTTGTTTGTCGCGTATCGACGATGCTCGCCTTCGTTCCTTCTACAGCGCGCACAAAGTGTTTGGTGATCGTCGCGACTGCCGACAAACGCTGAATCAGTGTAAGTGCCACGCGTTCACCGGCAAGCAATACGTCTGCGAAGCCTGACATGCGTGCGATCACTTTGCCTGATTCAATCTCCTCACCATCAGAGACGAAGGCCTCGAGCTGTTGCTGCGAATCAAGTGTCAGGAACACTTCTTCCGCGGCTTCCAACCCGGCCACGATCATCATCTCGCCGGCTACGAATCTGCCCTTCGCGCGTGTGTTGCGCGCGATGATTGTCTGCGTGGTTATGTCTCCGCGGCCGAGGTCCTCGCGCAGATAGACTCCGATTTGCGAGTAGAGTGAGCCTTCGTCCAGCCAGTTCATTGTAGGTTCTCGATCGTCAGCTGAAGTTGGACAGTACGTTGCGCGATGTCAGCGATCCGCGCGCGCAACTCATTCACTTTTTCTTCCGGGGCGCGTTCCACGAAGTTCGGGTTTCCAAGTTGCGTTTCGACCTTCGTGGCTTCCGCACGTAACTTGTCCTGTTCTTTGGCGAGTCGCTGGCGTTCCTGCTCAAAGTCGATGAGCCCTTCCAGCGGAATCGCCACTTCGCCGCCGCCTGTTAGCACAGCGCGAGCAGATGCCCTTGGCACCTCGTTGACGGCGGAAATCTTGAGCTCAGACGAGCGCACTAGTCTGCTGATCTGATCGGCACTCGCTGAATAAACCGCGCGAAGCTGATCGTCAGGAGAGCCAACCAACACCGGCACTCGCTCGCCCGGCTTAATGTTCATCTCCGAGCGCAGGTTTCGTACCCGCGTAACGAGATCGATGACGGCCTGCATTTCCCATTCTGCCTGTTCATCGATCAGATCACCTCGCGTCTCGGGAAAAGCTGCCAGCATGATTGTGGGGCTGGCTGACGCGTAAGCCGGATGGAGCAAAGCGGCATCGGCGCCCGGAAGCCGCTGCCAAAGCTCTTCAGTGATGTACGGCATGAACGGATGAAGCAGTCGCAGGGCTTGATCGAGCACGCTCAACAGACGCGTGCGAGCCTGGGTTCGTTGCGGCGAGGCGTCTTCACTCGTCACGTCAGCTTTCGTAAGCTCGATATACCAATCGCAAAAGTCATCCCAGAAGAAGTGGTAGAGCGTCTGCACCGATTCATGAAACTGATAGCCGTCGATCGCGGCGTGCAGATCGCGTGTCGTCTTCTGCAAGCGTGAAAGGATCCAGCGATCGTGTAACGCCAGATCATCGCTCTTTACCAGGGCCTGCGGATCGATCCGGGCGCCTTCCGAATTCATCAACGCGAAACGCGACGCATTCCAAATCTTGTTAGCAAAGTTTCGGTACGACTCAACCTGCTTTTCATTCCAGCGGGCATCCGTGCTGCCCACAGAGGCGAGCATGATGCGGGTCGCGTCCACTCCGTATTTGTCGAACACTGCGAGCGGATCCACACCGTTCATCTTGGTCTTGGACATTCGCTGGCCTTGCGGATCCAGAATCGTGCCCGTGATGTAGACATCGGCAAACGGTTCGCGGCCCCTGAATTTCATACCCATCATCACCATGCGCGACACCCAAAGAAAAATGATGTCGCGAGCGGTCACGAGTACGGAAGTCGGATAGAACGTCTGCAGATCCTTCGTTTCGTCAGGCCAGCCGAGAGTGGAGAAAGGCCAGAGCGCGGAAGAAAACCAGGTGTCAAGGACGTCCGCGTCCTGAGTGAGTTCTGCCGTTCCGGCTTTCGCCGCGGCTTCCTCAAACGAACGCGCAACCACCAGCTCGCCGGTCTTCGCATACCAGGCCGGAATCTGATGCCCCCACCAAAGCTGACGCGAAATGGTCCAATCGCGGATGTTCTCGAGCCAATTCGTGTAGACCTTTTCATAAGTGTCGGGAATGAAGCGCGGCTTCTTTTCTTTCGCCAGGAGGTCCAGCGCGAGATCTCGCAACGGTTCCATGCGCACGAACCACTGCAAGGAGATTAGCGGTTCAACCACTGTCTTGCAGCGCTCGCACTTCGAGATTGAAAATTCATAGTCAACGATCTTTTCGAGTAACCCGAGCTCTGCAAACTTTTCGACGACTGCTTCGCGCGCTTTGAGGCGATCAAGACCTGCAAACTCCGCGCCGGCAGCCTCAGTCATCTTTGCGTGAGTATCGATTACCACAATCTGTTCGAGGTTATGCCGGACACCCATGTCGTAATCGTTGGGATCATGCGCGGGCGTCACCTTTACCGCGCCGGTACCAAATTCAGGGTCGACAAAGTCATCGGCAACCACTGGAATTTCGCGATCGGTGAGCGGCAACAGCAGCGTTGCTCCGACGAGTGCGGCATATCGTTCATCTTTGGGATTCACCGCCACGCCGGTATCACCCAGCATCGTTTCCGGCCGCGTAGTGGCCACTGTGATCCGTTCGTCGCTACCCTTCACCGGATATTGCAGGTAATAAAGTTTTCCTGCTTGCGGCGTCTTTTCCACTTCCAGATCGGAAAGCACAGTCTGATCATTCGGACACCAGTTCACGATCCGGTTGCCGCGATAGATCATGCCCTCCTCGTACAAGCGCACGAAAACTTCACAGACCGCCCGCGACAGGCCTTCGTCCATCGTGAACTTCTCGCGTGACCAATCGACCGACGCGCCTTCGCGACGCATCTGTTTCGTGATCTGCCCGCCTGACTCTTGTTTCCATTGCCAAACCCGTTCGACAAACTTTTCCCTGCCCAGGTCATGGCGCGAAAGGCGCTCTTTCTTTAACTCACGCGTCACCATTAGCTGTGTCGAAATTCCTGCGTGGTCCATGCCCGGCAGCCACAAGGTGCGATAACCGCACATGCGCTTGTAGCGTGTCATCACGTCCATCATTGTGTGCTGCAAGGCATGGCCCATGTGCAACGAGCCGGTGACGTTTGGGGGAGGAATTACGATGGAGAACACGGGAGCGTTTGGATCCTGGTTGGCTTCGGGCGCAAAAAAGCCGGCCTGCTCCCAGCGCGAATAATGATGCTCTTCGGCCTGCTTTGGATCGTATTGTTTGGGAATTTCCATTTTGAAGTGGTGGTCCGTGTTCTATCTTAGCTGGTTTGTAGTTGAACTTTGTACTGGGTGCTTGGTGCTTGGTGCTTTGAACTTTGAACTTGGAGCTTTGTTCTATGCGTGGTGCCGGGAACGAATGTCCAAAGCTCAAAGCACCAGGTACAAAGCACCAAATTCAAAGTTCAGCGAAAGAGAGCATTGTAAGGGAATAACGCGCGCTTTTCATCTGACACAAAACGCTCCTGATGCAGTTGACTCGAAACTGCGTTCGATGCGCGGTGGCATGAGGTCATGCCAGCTCGCGGTAGAGCCTGAGTAAAAACTGAACTTCTAAATATCAACGGGCCAGATGCGCAGTCTCACAGTCTGGAAGGCGGACCCTGACCCCGCTCTACGCCGAAGGCGTTGCGTCCTCCAGCCCAGGGTTGCGCGCTTTGGCGCTACCCTGGGATCAAGTACAAGGTCGAAATCCTACCCCAGCGGGGTTGCGTCTCATTGGTGAACGCGCCCCGAGTAGGATTAGAACGAGAAAGCTCCTTTACATGGATGAGGCCAGACGCAACCCCGTTGGCGTAGATTACTCAAACTCGCGAGATCCCAGGGTAGCGCCAAAGCGCGCAACCCTGCGCTGGAGGACGCGACACCTTCGGTGTAGCGGGAACAGGGTCCCCTTTCCTGACTATGAGACTGTGCAACTGGCCTGTTGATATTTGAAAGCTGAGCTTATACAGAGTCTCTACGGGCCGATGGTACCGACCTCATGACACCGCGCATCGTGAAAGGCTAGCGCTCGAACTGCATCACTACCCACCAAGGGTCCGGGCAGCAATCACTGCACCTGAAAACAAATTGAGCAGGCAATCTATCAAGATGCCTGCTCAAGTACTCTCGGTCTCTTCCACAGGATTAAGATTTGTTCTCTTCCAACTGGCGCTTGATCATCAATGCGGAAAGTTCCGGGACGACCTCCCAGGCAATCTCTCTCACGACCTTATCGGAAAGCATCTCGACAGCGCGCCGGGCAATCGCATTGATCACCTCGGGTGCCAGCTGATCCAAAGTTATCTGGCCGGGAACCGCCATTGCTGCCTGTTGTGGCACAGCGACAGGGGTGATTGACTCTGATTCGTCATCGTCAGTAATTCGCTGCAACTGTGTTTCGTGCTCTTCGATTGGCTGACCGGGGCGCGGAAACTCTTGCGTCGTCGCCATCTGGTCTGAGAAAGGTTCGTCGGCTCCTGCTTCGACTTCCGTCTCCACCTCCAAGGTATCCGCGCTCATGATTGAGGAGACACTCTGGCGGCTTCCATTCTCGGATTCTGAAATGTGTGGCTCAACAAAAGAACGTCCAACGGATGACGTGGCCGCTGAAGCGTGCGCGGCCTGGTCGGGATCGTCGAAATCAAGGTCCAGTTCAAAAGCGTCCACGCTCGGATCGTCAATCGCCCCGATATCCCCGAGGTCCAGGAGTTCGTCAACGGTTTCCGTCGGGGCCGGCGCCGCGCCGGTTATTCTTTGTGAAGTGTCCATTGGTCCAGAGTCCACAGCCTCTTCGCTCGGCTTTGCTGGTGTTGAAACCCTTTCGTCATACTGGGCTCGCAGATCCGCAGGTAATTGCTGTGTATCGGCAGTGGTGAATTCCAGCTCTTTCGGGCTGAGCTCAGGTTCGGGATCGATTCGTTCGGGTTTCGGGAGTTCGACTGTCGGAGCGTCTTCGACTCGCGCGCCGCTCATCAGCCCGCCCACTCTGTCGATCAACCGTCGAATTGATTGGAATGGCTTAGTCAAGATTTCGTCCGCGCCAACTCTGCGCGCCTCCGCCTCGTCGAAAGGCTCAAACGAGCCAACTAAAAGCACGACCGGAATGTGCTTTAGGTTTTCGTTTTGTTTGATGTACTCACAGACTTCGTAGCCACTCAGCTCGGGCATGAAAACATCGGCGAGCACGATGTCCGGCGCAATCTCTTCCAGTCTTTCAACCGCTTCCCTGCCGTTGCCAAAACAAATTACCTTAACGCCCTCGTCGGCAAAGGTGAGGTCTACAACTTTTTGAATTGTAATCGAGTCGTCGGCAAGTAGGAGTTTGCGTCCAGCTAACAAGGCCAAATCCTTAGCTGATCTCAGCGCCACTGGCGGGGTCAAGATTCTGAAAACAGTCGGCGCCGGGCATGTTCATTGTTGGCTACCCCCGAATTAGGGGAGCATTTGAAACCTAACACCCGTCGCAATAGCCCGTCAAGACTTTAGTTCTTTGGGTAGGGCACTACCGTTCTTTGTAGTACTTATGCAGTTTTTGTTCTGTAAACAAATGCGGCGTAAAAGTCATGAGGTCAGTACCACCTTGTGGTAGCGGGTGGGCCGCGCACCGCAGCGTTCTTCGGGGTTTTGTGCGCAATTCTACACATCCCCAGCTGCTACCGCGAGGTGGTACCTCATGACAGCCGATCGAATCGCCAACGAGCAAGCTGCATCCACTACCCGTTGACTCTGCACTACTCGGCGTATGGTCGCGGTTTCTTAGTTGATTGCGGTCTGGAAAGTTCCCTCTGGTCGTCCAGCTTGCGTTTAGGGACGCTTGCATATGATGTCATCAGGAGTATTCGGCGTTTTGTCTGGCCCATCCGAGCTCAGCGTGAAGCGATCGCGTTCGCCCTGGTATTGATAGGGGCGATGCCAGGGATCGAGGCGGACAACCTGCGACATAAAACCCGGCGTAAGCAAGTCAATCAGCACCCGCTGTTGGTCTGAAGCAACGTAGGAACCGCGCTCGCTGCGAAAATTCTGCAACGCACCGGCGATTGCTTCCATTTCCTTCTTCGCCTGCGCTCGCTTAGCAGAGTTCATTGCGGAAATGAGCTGATCGAGACTGATCCAGTCGCGATTCCCGCTACGCAGTCCAGTGACTCGCCAGCCGCCCTTGTTTTCTCTTTGAAAGCGAAAGCCCAACTGCACGGTAGCCAACACCGTGGCGGAAGGCTGAGTGGTCAAGGGTAAGTTCAAGGGTGAGATTTCTCTGACGCGCACGCCATCAGAAGGTAAGTCGATTGCCAAGTGGTGCGCCAATATGCAGCGCGCGCGTTTCGGGATCAATGGCGCATCTGGATCCGTCTCACACTCGCTAGCCTTATGCGGAGCATTGGCGGAGTTGCCAGCCACTTCGCCGCTGCCTGCGTGTGAAACGATTCCCATCGCGAGCGCCGTAACGTCTTCCCAGACATCGGGCCCAACCCTAACTTCCCGAACCTCCCACTGTCCCGACTCATTCTTCTGAAACCTACAGGCTGTTTCAATTTGCGCAGTCGCTTCGGCACTTCCGTCATCGCGGTCGGAAACCTGTTTGATCTGGACAGCGCTGCTCGGTAGATCGCTACCGGCTATACGCCGGATCAGGTTCTTCGCTTGACCGGCCTTTAACTGCGCGGATGCTGTCGTCGCACAACCGAATGATAAGGCCAGGCCCGCTGAGATCAGGAGCAATAGTTTCATAGGAACCCGTGAGTTCATTCCGACGAAGGAGTTTTTCCAATCAACATCTGAAGCATGATCTGCAGTTGTGCAGTGGTAAAAGGCTTTGGCAAGAATACCACTGCGCCGGCGGCAAAACTGTCTGATGAAAGTTTAGGGTCCTGCTCGGCAGTCATCATCATTACCGGGATCTTCATCAGCCGCTTCTCGGTCTTCATGTAGCGAACCAACTCAGGTCCCGAGATATGCGGCATCACTACGTCGAAGACTGCCGCGGTGAAATCCTGATCATTCTGCAGAATCTTGTACGCTTCGCGCCCGTCGCGAGCCGAAGTCACTGAGTAGTTTTCCTTCTCAAGAATGGTCGCCACCAAACGCAAGATCGCCGGATCGTCATCAGCAACCAGAACTCGACGACCCCGAGTTGCTCCGCCGGCGTTAGCTTCGTTATTTGTCATCGCTCGTTAAACTTCCACCGCGCGGCAGCTTTCGCCGGCGATTGCCGATAGCTCAGCCGCCAGCTTGATTGCCGCGACCATACTCGAGTGTTCAGCCAGCCCTTTGCCGGCTATGTCGAAAGCGGTGCCGTGATCGACCGACGTACGGATAAATGGCAAACCCAGGGTCACGTTTACAGCCTCTCCGAAGGAAAGGCACTTGACCGGGATCATTGCCTGATCGTGGTAGCACGCGATTACCGCATCGAATTCGCCGCGCGACGCTCTTAAGAAGACTGTGTCTGCAGAGAATGGTCCCTGCACGATCATGTCATCTTCAGCTCGGCGGCACATCTCGATCGCGGGCAACATTTCCGAGGCTTCCTCAACTCCAAACAATCCACCTTCGGCGCCGTGCGGATTGAGCGCAGCCACGGCGATTCTTGGCCGATCGATTCCCCACCGTCGTAACTCACGATGAGTCAGGTTGATCGTCTTCACCAGGCGGTCGCATTTAACCATCCTGATCGCTTCCGCAAGCGGCACATGCGTCGAAATCAAGACTATCCTCAGATTAGCCGCGACGAATGCCATTGCATAATCTGCGGTGCCGGTAAGATGCGCGAGGAACTCCGTGTGACCGGGAAAGCTGTAGCCGCCCAGGAATAGTGCGCGTTTGTTAATCGGGGCCGTCGCAATCGCGTCGATGCTACCGGCTGCGCAGAGCTGAACCGCGGCCTCGATATAACCTGCCGCAGCCTTGCCGGCGATTCCTGATTCGATCCCCGGCTCACCGAAGCCACCGACGTTATCGAGATGATAAATCTGAGCTTCCTCGATTCGATCGGGAAGTGGCTCGCCCTGTCGAGTAATCTCGTAGCCGCCCTGCAGATCGAGGGTACGCGCCGTGTGGGCCAGCAATTGCGCATCGCCGATGATGACCGGCACACAGACCTGCCTTACCTCCGGCTCCGCCACTGCCTTGAGCACTACTTCCGGACCAATGCCGGCGGGATCACCCATGGTAATCCCTATCCGAGGCAGGCTTCGCCTCGTTCGAGGGTGCGAGTTAGCTGAGCTATTAGCGAACTGTCTCATTAGTTGAGACGACGCGCAGGGACGTTAGGACGGAGGGCGAAGAAAACCTTCTCTTATTCTGCCTGCTCGCGTTCGTCGGCCTTGAACATGTATTTGACGTTGCGCTTCAACACAAGAAGGTTGGGCCCATCCTTGCGATTCACTTTAAGCGCGCCGCGATCATACCACTCAATGGTTCCCTCGATCTCCTCACCGTCGAGCAGGACGATGACCATCACCGTATGAGCATCGATCTGTTTCTTGTAATAAAAAATCTCCGCATTAGTCTCCATCGGTGGTGGGGTGCGCTTTCGAACCTGAACCGATGACGACTGACTTGGGCGTGGGGCTGTGGCTTCTCTTGCGCCCTCGCCACTCTGGCTGCGAGCTGGGCCTCCGTTGGATCGCTCTCTGGGCTGAGGAGCTTCTCGGGCTTTACCCTTCACTTCAGCAAGCGTGGTTCTAATAAGTTTCCGGTTCACGATTCTTCCTCCAATTAGACTGAACGACTGAGTTTTTGAAATTTTCAATCTTCGCCAGGCACGTACGGGAGGAAAGAGCTGACGTAGATCCACAAATACTTCTCGCAGGCTGCGGCCATCCGAGGAGAGAGAGACGAACTTTTTACCCGTAATGGAAAATCCTGCAAGGAATGATCGACATGCTACACAACAAGGAAAGAAAAAGCAAAGCAGCAGGCAAAAGCCAATGCTGCAAATTTCCGAGGCATTAGCGATCGATCGCAAACGAGTTTTCGGGGCATTCTCCCAAGCAAAAAGGAAGGCCAGGAACCTCGGCCTTCCTTCGTTCGCGTTCGCTTTCGTGCGAAATTTAGTCTGCCTTCTTGCGTATGAAGGTCGGAACGTCGAGATCGTCCGAACGCACGTGGCCCATCATTGGACGCGGCAAATCGTCCGTCGGCCGGGGAGTAAAGCGCGGCGCATTCGCCGGCAATGTCATTGGCGTCGACATGCTGGCGACGGCATACTCTTCCTTGTCGAAACCAGTTGCGATGACCGTAATCTTCATTTCATCGTGCATATTCTCGTCGATCACGGCGCCGAAGATGATGTTGGCATCTTCGTCAGCGGCCTCGCGGATGATCGAGGAAGCGGCATTCACTTCGAACAGCGTTAGATCATTGCCGCCCGTGATGTTGATCAGTACACCGCGTGCTCCCTGAATCGTGGCTTCTTCCAGGAGCGGTGATGAAATCGCTTGCTGAGTGGCCTCGACTGCCCGGTTCTCTCCACGCGCGTGACCTGCGCCCATCAATGCCATTCCCATTCCTGACATGATTGATTTAACGTCGGCAAAGTCAAGATTGATCAAGCCCGGAACAGTGATCAAATCGCTGATTCCCTGTACGGCCTGTCGCAAGACGTCATCGGCCACTCGGAACGAGTCAGAAAGCGACGCACCCTTCTCAACCGTGTGCAGCAGTCTCTCATTAGGAATAGTAATTACCGTGTCCACGCACTCTCGTAGTTCGCGCAGACCCTGTTCTGCCTGATGCATTCGACGCCGCCCTTCGAACAGGAACGGCTTGGTCACCACCGCAACAGTCAAGGCATTCAGCTCGGTAGCCAGCGAGGCGATTATTGGCGCGCCACCGGTTCCCGTACCGCCGCCTAGTCCAGTCGTCACAAAAACCATGTCGGCGCCTTCGAGCACCTCGATGATCTTGTCGGTGTCTTCCAAAGCTGCTTCGCGGCCAACGCCGGGATCGGCTCCCGCACCAAGACCTTTGGTAAGTCTGCTGCCGAGCTGAATTTTGATTGGAGCGCGCGAGCGTTTAAGCGCCTGAAGATCCGTGTTGGCAACGAGAAATTCGATGCCTTCGATACCGGATTCGATCATGCGATTGACGGCATTGCCGCCACCACCGCCGATGCCGATTACTTTTATCCGCGCGCCTGTGATCGGCGGGTCATCATCGATGAAAATATTAATGCCATTTCCGAGACGAGCGTCCGGTGCCATAGTTAGTTCCTCTCTGCCGAAGCGTGAAGGCGTCCAGGGCCTTTTTCTTCTATATTGGGTTGCTCGTGCCATCGGCATCGATATGTAGCGGACAATATCTTGTGCAGCCGGGCCGAGAGCATACAACAACTTGTCAAAAAATACTACCGAAACGATTTCGAAATCGTGAAACAAAGTGCGTGAGCTTGCCGCTGGACCCACGCCTTCCGCTGCCCAATCGAATTTCATTCACTTGCGCTCGTTGCGCTACGAGTGCAAGGCCTGCGGCGGCGGCCCAAGCGGGACTTTGAACATCCTCCACGAGACCTCCAAAGCGATCGCGTTCGGGGAAACCTATGCGCACAGGCGCATCGAAAACCTGTTCCGCAATCTCTGTCATGCCATTCAACAGCGCACCCCCACCGGTGAGCACTACGCCACTTGAAAGCTGTCGCTCCCAGCCGGCATCTTTGATCTCATCAGCAACGTGCATCAGAACTTCCTCGGCCCGCGGTTGCAGGATGTCGCAGAGGATCTGTCGCGAAAGTTGTCGCGGCGCTCTGCCTCCGACTGAAGGCACGTCAACTAGTTCGCCGCGTTCCATTTCACTCAGCGATGTACTGCAGGCGCAGCCGACGGTACGCTTGATTTTCTCCGCCTCCGGAATCGGAGTGCGCAGCCCGAAGGCGATGTCGTTAGTGAAATGCGAACCGCCAAGCGGGAAAACCGCTGTGTGTTGCACCGCCCCACGTTGATAAATTACGAGGCCCGTTGTCTCGGCGCCGATGTCCACCAGTGCCGCCCCAAACTCTTTATCGTCTTCAGTTAGCGAGGCCTCGGCGGCGGCCAACTGCTCCAGCACCATGTCGGCCACAATCAAACCGGCACGATTCACAGCATTGATTGCGTTCTGCCGAGCCGTCACCGGACTGGTCACAATGTGGACCTTCACCGCCAGGCGAGCGCCGATCATTCCTACCGGATCATTGATGCCGTCCTGATCGTCGACGATGAACTCTTGTGGCAACCGATCGACAATCTCACGCCCAGCCGGCAGTTGAATCGCGCACGCTGAATCGATGGCCCGTCGCACGTCGTCGGTAGTGATCTCGCGGTCTCGTCCGGACACTGCCACGATGGCTTGACCATTAAAGCCAAGAATGTGAGAGCCGGCGAGATTGATCGAAACTTCTTCTGCCTGTAACCCACTCATTCGTTCCGCTTCTTCGACCGCTCGCTTGATCGAGTCGACGGCTGCGTCGGGATTGACGATGACGCCTTTGCGCAAACCGCGCGCTTCCGACTCGCCGATACCGACGATATTCAGCAGACCACCCTCACCCATTTCGCCAGCGATACACGTCACCCTGCTCGTCCCGATGTCGAGCCCGACTGTGTGCTGTGCGCGCTTGGCCATTTAGCTTTGCTCCTTCGTTAAGATCATCGTTCGGCGCCTGGCGTTGGATTGACCCTGGTCTGCTCTTTTCGGCCCGTAGTCTTCTCCGCCTTCTTTTTCGGATCTTCTTTGCTTGTGACATTGCTCGGTCCAGGGACTGTCTGCCGAGCCGAGGCTCCGCTTTCGGCCTCACTTCCGGCTGAGACATGAGCGCCAGAAATAAATCCGACTACACGCTTCCCATAACTTAGATCGACATAACTAATGAACTGACCGCGAGGCATCTGGCGTTGCTGGTCCAACACCCTAAGACCTTCCTGCAATCGTTTCCCTGTTTCCTGCGAACCTAAGCGAAGCTCAATCTGTGAATCATTACCTGCGAGTTGGACGCGCACGTCTTTAACATCGATCAAATTGACTTCACTGATCCGTTCTGAAACCCCTGCGGCTTCTGATTCGCGCTGCAACACCAGGAATATCCGCACTCGCTCTACGTTTTCACTTCGCGCAGTTTCCGACTCGTCCTCGCTGAGGCCGCGCAGAAAGAAAGGTGGCATCTGGTCAGCAGGCTCCATCTCGCCCAGCGGCACTGCTTCCTCATCCACCCAACGAAAACGGCCGGCAGCATTACGAACCACCACGACTGGAACACGCTCGGCGAGCCTCACCCGTATGCCATCGGGCAGCACTCTCGAGATGACCGCGCTGCGAACCCACGGAAGGCGTTCGACCTTCTCACTCAGCTCACTCAGGTCAACTCTCCAAACGCCGGTTTTGCCCACCTCGCGTCGGACTAGCGCCTGCACATCATCGCTGGAAATACGCGAGCCGCCCTGCACTTCAACCTGACCAACCTGAAAGAAACTTGCAGACGCAGCCGCGCGATATCCAAGAAACAATATGACGCCGACACCCACCGCGACTGCTGCTTTCAGAATGTTCGGCAAGTAGCCCACCAAGCTTCGCAGACGTTCGGCGAATTCGCCCTTTTGTGACCGCTTTGAGGGACGCTGCACGGCGCTTGTGGAGCGACGACTGCCGCTCATTCCGCTGCGATTACCGACCTTTTGAACTACACCCTGGTCTCTCATTGCGGCGGCTCCTTTTCTTCGGATGGCTCAATAGATTCTTTTGCTTTAGCGGGTTCGTTGGCCCTCCAAAGCTCAACCTCGTATTCCAATTCGATTCCGTGTTCGCGCTTCACCCGCTCGCGAATTTCTTCAGCCAGTGCCAATGCATCTTCCGCACGTGCCTCCTCGCCTTCCGTCACAATAAAGTTGGCGTGGACCGGTGAAACAAGCGCACTTCCGCGGCGTGTTCCCTTCATCCCCAGTTCGTCGATCATCTTTCCAGTCCCGACCAAGCCCGCCGGCGGATTCTTGAAGAAACATCCGGCAGAGCGGGAACCATGCGGCTGGGTTGCCATGCGGCGACCCTTTGCGTCTTCCATCCGTGTCTTGATCATTTCAGGTTCGTCGGGAGTCAATCGAAGAGTCGCCCCCAACAACAAGTCCCCATCTTTGAACGACGTATGCCGGTAGTTCCACTGCACACTGCTGCCTGGAACGTCAATGACTTTTCCCGCTTTGGCGACGCGTACGGTTTCGGTCACTGTGCCAATTTCGTGATCGTATGCGCCGGCATTCATCCAAAGCGCGCCGCCCACGGTCCCGGGAATTCCACCCAGGCCTTCAATGCCTGACAGACCCTGTCGCGCGACGTCGATGCAAAGACGTGGCAGCGAATAACCGGCAGAAACCGAAACCCGATCACCGTCAAAAACCACTTCTGCTTTCAAATCTTTCAAGCTCAAGACCACGTAATGATGCTCGCCGTCGTCAGCGAGCACGTTGCTGCCGGATCCCAACGCACGCCAGCCGATGCCCGCTTGCTCGAGTTCGAAGACCACCGCGGCTGCTTGTTCTTCTGAATCCGGCGAGATCACCCAATCGATCGCTCCGCCGACACGCAAGCTGGTCAGGTCAGCGAAACGCTTTCCACGGTCCGCCCGCACTGCCAGTCTTTGAACGATCTCTTCGAGCTTCGTGTCGCGCGCTGCCAAAACCGTGTTGTCTTGAACTAGAGACATAAAATCAGCCAGTCGTCTTTTCGGATTTCTCTTGAAGCAGAGCCAGCAACTGCTCGCTAACCCGGTTAACGGTTCCCGCACCAAGTGCGATCACCAAATCGCCGGACTGAACCTGGTCACTGAGGATGCTCGCCGCGTTTTCCAGTGGTCCTACGTAACGAACGTCCTTGTGTCCAAACGCCTTGATGGCGGCCGTTAAAGTCTCAGCGGTCACGCCTTCAATCGGCTCTTCGCTCGCGGCATAGATGTCCGTCACAAACAGCGTGTCGGCGTTATTGAACGAGCGCGCAAACTCTTCCATCAGGTCATGGGTGCGACTGTATCGATGCGGCTGGAAAAGCACGACGATGTGGCGTCCGCCCGAACCAATCTTTGCCGCCGCCAGCGTTGCTTTGACTTCAGTCGGATGATGGCCATAGTCGTCGACGATCAAAACTCCATCGACTTCACCTCTGAACTGAAATCGCCGGCCGGCGCCGGTGAAACTGGCGAGCGCTTCCGCCATCTGGTTGAACGGCACCTCGAGTTCAATACCGACGGCGATCGCAGCCAGCGCGTTGTAGATGTTGTGCAAACCCGGAACGTGCAACGTGACGTCGCCGACCGATTCGTTGCTACGCCATACCGTGAACGTCGAACCAAAATTCTGGTCGTAACGAATGTTGTGCGCCGAAACATCCGCCTGAGCACTGAGGCCGTAAGTCATTCGACGTCGCTCGATTCGAGGGATGATGGCCTGCACGTTTGGATCGTCAAGGCAAAGGACCGACACGCCGTAGAACGGGACCTTGTTGACGAAGTTCGTAAAGCAACTCCGCACGTCATCCATGTCGTGGTAGTAGTCCATGTGCTCGCGATCGATGTTCGTCACCACCGCGATCGTCGGGGTCAGCATGAGAAAGGTACGATCGCTTTCGTCAGCTTCAACCACCATCAGATCGCTGGTGCCAAGATGCGCGTTGGAACCGAAAGCGCCCACGACGCCACCAACAACGATCGTGGGATCCAGTCCGGCATGTCCGAGAACAGTCGAAACCATCGAGGTGGTCGTCGTTTTTCCGTGCGAGCCGGCGACGGCCACCGAGTGCGGCTTCAAGCGCATTAATTCCGCCAACATTTCTGCGCGCGGGATGACGGGAATCGAACGGCGATGAGCTTCGACAATCTCGGGGTTGTCGTCCCGCACTGCAGTTGAGCGGACTACCACATGCGCGTCGCCGACGTTTTCAGCGGCGTGTCCTTCGGCGAATTCGATGCCCATCCCTTGCAGACGATCGGTGACATTCGATCGCTTGGCATCGGAGCCGGACACGCGAAAGCCGAGATTGATCAAGACCTCAGCAATGCCGGACATGCCGATGCCACCGATGCCTACAAAGTGGATGTGTTGAATTCGACGGAACATGTATTGGTCAGTTGTCAGTTGATCATGATGGTCTTTGCTTTGTGCTTTGTACTTTGGACTTTGGACTTTGGACTTTGGACTTCTACCCCTTCGACAATCCTTCGATTAAATCGACGGCCGCCTTCGCCGCATCGCCACGCGCCAGGTTCCGGCTGGCTGCTTCCATCCGGCTCAGCTTCTCCGGGTTTTGAACCAACGCTTCCAACTCTCGCGCCAAACTCTCTCCGGAAAGGTCCTGCTGCAGAATCATCTTTGCCGCGCCGGCTGCTTCCAATGCTTCTGCATTCTTCCGCTGGTGATCGTCGGCTGCGAACGGGAACGGAATCATGATTGCCGCTTTTCCCGCCGCCGTGAGTTCTGCCGTAGTCGTCGCTCCCGCGCGCGAAACCACGAGGTCTGCGGCGGCAAACGCAGCAACCATGTCATCGATATACGGCCGAACGTCACGTTCTTCACCCCAACCAGCTTCCAGATAGGCCGTGTTCGTCTTTTCAAAATCCGCCTCGCCCGTCTGATGCGTAATCCGCAAACGCTTACGCAGTGCTTCGAGCTTCGGCAACGCGGCCACCATCGCTTCGTTAATCGCGCGCGCCCCCTGTGAACCGCCAAAGACCAAAACCGAAAAACTCGAATCGCTGCGCAGGCGTCGCGGTATCTCAAAGAACTCGCGTCGCACCGGATTTCCCGTCACGACACCCTTTCCACGGAAGTAAGGCAACGCGGCTTCAAACGAGACTGCGGCCTTACGAACAAAGCGCGCCAGTGTGCGATTGGTCCAACCCGGTAGCGCATTGGACTCCATCACCATCGTGGGCACTCGCAACAGCGCCGCCGTCAAAACTACCGGGCCGGAAACGTAACCGCCCGCGCCGACAACCACATCCGGTTGGAACTCTTGAATCAGGCGCCGGGCGGAGCGAAAGCTGCGCGGAAGAATTAGGAGGCCTCGCAACCTCGCCGTCAGACCGACGTTCTTGAGTCCGGTACTTTCAATGAGCGACAACTGAAACCCGGCCGCTGGCACCAACCTGGTTTCCAGTCCACGCGCCGTGCCCACGAATCTGACCTCGGCGTCCGGTTGCCGACGCATGATTTCGTTAGCGACGGCTATGCCAGGGTAAATGTGTCCACCAGTGCCGCCGGCGGCGATCAAAAGGCGCATCGTGAGTTCACCCGACGCGCGACGACGTCAGTCCTCGCACAGTTGACTGAGTTCCTGGCTCGCGGCGCGAAAACGATCGCAGCGCATCCACATCGATACCGCCCGAACCGTGCTGCGAAATATTCAAGAGGATACCGACTGCGGCGAGCGTGGGGACAAGCGACGATCCGCCATAAGAAATAAACGGCAACGGAATGCCTTTTGTCGGCACAAGCGAAAGCACCACGCTGATATTGAAGAGCGCCTGGGCCACAATCACGATCACGATGCCCAAACTCAGCAACATTCCAAACCGATCGGGCGCTTGCATCGTGGTGCGGATACCACGCCATAGAAAGAGTCCAAAAACCAGCAACACCCCCAGCGATCCGACAAGTCCCAGCTCTTCGCCGACAACCGCGAAAATAAAATCCGAATGCGCAAACGGCAGAAACAACATCTTCTGCTTGCCTTGCGCAAAACCGAGACCGTCCGTGCCGCCTGATCCAATCGCCAACAACGACTGCACTACCTGGAACCCACTGCCCTGCTGATCGGCCCACGGATCCAGGAAAGTGACCATCCGGCGCATGCGCCACGGCACGAGGATCAAAAGTCCCACAACTCCAACCAGCGCCGGCGCGGCTGCCAAGCCCAAATGCAAACGTCGCACGCCTGCCGTATAAGTCATGACTAAGAAGAGCACCGCCAGCATCAACGCCGTTCCCAGATCAGGTTCGAGCACGATCATAAAAGCGAGCGTGCCGGTAATCGCCGCACAAGGTACAAACGTCCGCCAGAAATCCGTCTCGTCACCGGCGCGCTTCTCGAGAAAGTATGCGAGAAAAATTGCGAGTGTCAGCTTTGACAGTTCAGAGGGCTGAATCGAGAAACTATCGAATCGTATCCAGCGATGCGCACCGTTTACTTTTCCAAACCCAAATACGGCAACCAGCATCACAGCGGTGATGGCGAGCAAGCCGTAAACGATCGTGCGGTTCTTCCAGTGGCGATAATCGATCTGCATCATCACGAACATCACGGCCAAGCCGATCGCGGTCCAAATTCCCTGCTTGATGAAATAATAAAACTGGCTGTGGTT
>JBGTLE010000090.1:0-3851 GCA_041744295.1 Pyrinomonadaceae bacterium
AATAACCACATCTACCTGCGCGTCTCCGTCAATGGTTCCGCCCGAATGGGATCGTCGGCGTCACAAATCGAAATGACTGAACGATTCCTTGGCAGAGGTCTCCTTAATGACGAATAGCAGACGCAAATTTTTGGCAGATACCGGCGCGCTACTTGGTGCAGCCGTAACCGGTATCCTGCTGCCTCGGCAGATCTGGGCGGTTCGGACCGCGCTAACGGATCTCACCGCTGTTGAAGCCGTAGCCGCAATGCGGAATGGTGACATCAAGGCGGAAGACTATGCCCGCGCACTTCTCGACAGAGCTAGGTCGCTCGAGAAATTGAATGCCTTTCGTGCCTTGGATCGCGAGATGGTGCTGGAGGCGGCACGCTCGGCTGATAAAAACCGTGGCGCGCGGGCTAAGTTGGGTGTTCTTCACGGACTTCCCATTCCGGTTAAGGACAGCGTCAACACCAAAGCACTTCCCACGACAAACGGCACGCCGGCGCTCAGAAGCTTCCGGCCGAAGGAAGATGCCGCCATCCTCAAATCGCTTTTTGCCCAGGGTGCGATCCTGATGGGCAAGACAAGCATCCACGAACTGTCTTACGGGCACACCACGAATAACCTCGCTTTTGGACCAACCCGCAATCCTTACGACACGTCACGTGTTCCTGGCGGTAGCAGCGGCGGTTCCGCGGCAGCCGTCGCGGCACACATGGCGCCACTCGCGGTTGCAGAGGACACGTTCGGTTCCATCCGAGTTCCCGCATCCTTCTGTGGCATCGCCGGCCTGCGTCCCACCGTCGGTCGGTATCCGGGCGCCGGCGTGATGCCTATCACGCCTAGATGGGATACGGGTGGCCCCGTCGCCCGAACGGTAGCGGACTTGATCTTGTTCGATTCCGTTTTGATGGGTAGGAGGTCAGTCGTAGGACCGCAGACCCTGCGCGGCGTACGAATCGGCGTCGCAGATTACTTCCTGAGCGACCTGCATCCGGAAGTAGCGCACGTGACTACGGAAGCGCTGCGAAAAATCGAATCAGCAGGCGCGGTTCTCGTTCGGGCAGACGTACCCAAAGAGATGCGGTTGGGGACAGAACTCACGCGCACAATTAATCTGTACGAGACTGCAGCGAACATGTCTGCCTTTCTGAAACAACAGGGAGCGGGCGTCACCTTTGAGGAGCTGGTGTCTCAGGCGAGCGCGGACATTCAAACACTTTTTCGAGACCGCATCGTTCCCGGTGCACCGAATGCCGTTACCGACGAGCAGTACAAGTCTGCGGTGGCCCAACTCGCGCCCTTACGCGAGGCAGTACGTCGTTACTTTGTGAATCACAATGTCGTCATGCTGGCGTTCCCAGCCGTGAGAATGCCGCCGCCTTTGATTGGCGAAGATAAAGAGATCGAGATTCTCGGTGTGAAGGTGCCGATTCGCGCTGCGATGGGTCGCAATCTCGGGCAGGGAAGTTGCGCCGGGATGCCTTGCCTTGTTCTCCCTGCCGGCATGACTTCGACCGGGTTGCCGATTGGCTTTGAATTTGACGCACTGCCGGGACGAGATCGCGAGCTTGTGGCGCTGGGTTTGTCGCTTGAAAAAGTGCTGGGCCAGATTCCCGCGCCCAAAATCTAAGCAGGTTTGGGAAGGTCGGGGGCATGCGAGGGCTTTACGTCTGAATGGAACAATCCCACCTGGGTTACGTGTAACGCTTAGAGTTGAACACACCGCGAAAGCAATCCGTTCAGGACCGCTTAGTCCCAGAAGCACTCCAGACGGTGACGGGAGATTTAACATGCGTTCGTGTCGTTTGAGGTTTAGTACGTTTAGTATTGCAATCCTTTTACTGCTCCTCGGCTTTACCTCTTTGACATTTGCAAAGGTGCAGACGGATCGAACAGACGAAGATAAATCCGCAGAAAAGGTTGACGCATTATTCGTACAATGGAGCAAGCCCGACTCACCAGGCTGTGCGCTTGCCGTTATAAAAGGCGGTCAAATCATCCACAAACGCGGTTACGGCACGGCGAACCTGGACCATGGCATTCCCATCTCTTCCGTCT
This sequence comes from Pyrinomonadaceae bacterium, assembly GCA_041744295.1. Taxonomy (GTDB): domain Bacteria; phylum Acidobacteriota; class Blastocatellia; order Pyrinomonadales; family Pyrinomonadaceae; genus PSRF01. Next base: position 2,044 of record JBGTLE010000090.1, read on the forward strand.
CTGTGTTCAATATTGCGTCCGTGTCCAAGCAGTTTACTGCAATGAGTATTGCGCTGCTGGAAAAAGAAGGAAAACTCTCGCTAGACGATGACGTTCGTAAATACCTGCCAGAGTTTCCGCAGTATCAAAGTACGATCACCATCCGGAACCTCATTCATCAGACTAGCGGTATCCGCGAATACTCTCATCTAATGTCGGCGGCTGGCATAAGGTTTCAGGACGCGATGGACGAGGAGGTCTTCAAAATACTGACGAGGCAAAAAGAGCTCAACTTCCAGCCCGGTGAGGAATATTTGTACAGTAATTCGAACTACTTCCTGTTGGCACAAATCGTAAAGAAGGTAAGCGGCAAGTCATTGACTGAGTTTTCCGAGCAGAAAATCTTTAGGCCGCTCGGTATGGTCAACTCCGGTTTTCATGCCGACGGCAGGAAGGTCGTTAAGAATCGGGTCGAGGGATATTCCTCACCCGCAGGTGGCCCATTTTCAGTCGAAATAACCAACTCCAATCATGTAGGCGATGGCGGAGTTCTCACCACGATTGAAGACCTATTTATTTGGGACCAGAATTTCTACGCCGACAAGTTGAGCCGCGATGCAAAACTAATCCCAGAGGTTCTTACGCCGGGAACTCTTAACAACGGTCGAAAGACTCGTTACGCCTTTGGCATCGACGTCGAAACGTATAAAGGCTTGAAAGTCTTCGGACACGACGGTGTCTATTATGGCTTTAACGCGGCCGTGATTCGGTTTCCCGAACAGAGATTTTCAGTAGTTTGTCTCTGCAATCTAACGAGCATTCCGTCACGCCGACTGACAAGACAGATCGCCGATATTTATCTCGCTGATCAGTTCACGGAAAATCGTGAGAACGAAAGCAAGATTGCACTGCCGGAGCTCAAAGTGGTGCAGGTTCCTGAGAAGGAGTTGGCTGCCGTGGCCGGTTCTTACTTCGACGGCGCTAACAACAACTTCAGACGGCTATACGTGAAGAGTGGCAAGCTTATTTACTCCAGGGGCACAAGTGAGAGTGAGTTGGCTCCGCTCGGCAACAATCGCTTTTTTATGCTTGGAACTCCGGACCGCGTCGAGATTAGCTTTGCTTCCTCGCGACCAGGTGCTCCCTTACAAATGACTACAGTAGTTACCGGTGTGGGGAGCTCTACCCATGATTCGGTTGAGTCGGCGACTTACACAACAGCAGACCTCGCCCAGTTCACAGGCGCTTACTACAGCAACGATGCGATTTACGACGTAGTCTTACAAGGTGAAAAGTTAGCGCTCCGAAGGAAGAACGTAGATGGCGAGACTCCGATGCTTGTGCAGTTTGCTGATGCCTTTTCTGCGGTGGGAACGGGGAGCATCCGGTTTACTCGCAACGGGAAGAACCGAGTAACAGGTTTCCTCTTGGACACCGGGCGCGTTAGAAGACTGCGGTTCGACAAAAGGTAGCCCGCGCTGGCAGCTGACAGCGGCAGTATTGATGCAACGGCCGTTTTCAACGGTTTACTCTTCCTCTCACCTGAGATTGCCGTTGAAACGGTTCATGGGATCCCTCGCGACCATTATCTCTGGGCTGAAGCCCGGTGTGAACGAGAAGAAGCGTTTTCGAAGTGTTGAGGGGAAGCCAAACAGACTCAGACTTGAGGCAAAGCCCCGGCGAGGCTTAGTATCATAGGTCACCAGGAGGCCCTCAAATGGGAGCAAGCCAAATTGCTGAAATGGAGCCAAGCCTGCGCGAGGTTTATCAAGGCATCTCCAGCCCCGACGATCCACCGACCTTGTGCTGCACTCTGGAGGCGATGACTA
>JBGTLE010000091.1:0-4026 GCA_041744295.1 Pyrinomonadaceae bacterium
TAAAATCAAAATGCGCAAGTCGGATGTTTCTGATACGAAGGGCTCACTGGCCCGAAACGACAATGTGATTCTCGACTGATTTCACGCCTCGAACCGCCTCTACTATCTGTTCCGCTTTCGCCTTTGTAGCCTCCGAATTGACGGTTCCAGTCAAGACTCCTCGGGCTGCATTGATGGCTATGGAGACTGTAGGCATATCCGGCTCGTTATTAAGCCTGCTGGTCGCAACCTCCTGCATGTTTGCATCATCGCTCGCGATGTCTCGGGTTGGCTGTTGAAACCTCATACTAAGAAACCGTCTCCGGCGAAACAGCGCATGGTAGATGATCATGAACACTACGGCGCCGACCGCTGCTACAACGAGACTATAAAGATCCAGACCCGGACCACCGCGTGTCCCAAGCAGATTAGCCAGGAAACCGCTAATGAATGCGCCGACTATGCCTATTAGACAGTCGCGAGTAAGACCGTGACCCGTTTTGTTGAGAATCTTATTGCCGATGAAACCGGTCACCAGACCGATCACAATCCAGGCGACAAAAGACAATGTCGAGCTTTCCTGGGCGTTCAACATGGGCATACCCGCTCTGTCGCCGATACTGAGTAATCTGTTACTCATACTCATGAGATAGAGAACGCCGGCGATAGCCGTGACCGCGAGAATCCCAACTATGATTATCGTGCCCCTTGAGGCCCTAGATTCCGTCGAGCCTCTCCCTTGTCTTTCGGTTTCCACCTCGCTTCTTTTTTCATTGGAATCCATAGACTTGGTCTCCTTTGTTCACATGATTATGAAACGGGCGCTAGATAACCGCACTTCCATGTGCCCGATTTTGCGATTCTCAATCAGTGAAGGGGGCCACCTTTATTCTCAACCTGGATGGAACAATTTACAATTCGCGATGCTTATCACCCGTCCCCAGGGGACGAATTCAATAGCCGTGGCAACGAGTCGCGAAGCGGCGGACGTAATTAAGCCCAAGGCGAGGCTTTGTGAGCCTTGGGTTAACGTTGAAATAATTTTGGGAGCCGCGGAGCGGCGACCCCATCTATGTCCAAAGGTACTTCTCGTCGAAGCCTAATCCGTGACTCCTCAATAGAACCTTAACTCCTCTTCAAATGAAATCTTTGCATGGTGGACGTCCTGATTGCGAATGTACTCCCGAACTCGATCAACTTGTGATTGGCTGACGGTGAACGCGCCATATTTTACCTGCCATTTGAACCGGCCGTGTGTTTGGCGATTAGCCCAGCCTGACGATTGTGATTTGAGTTTGCTCAGAAACTCTGAAATCGAGATTACCGGTTTGATTCTGGCAAGGACGTGAACATGATCTGCCACTCCATTGATTTCCAGCGGCGTGCCATGGAGGTCATTAACTAAGCCGCCCAGAAACCGATGCATATTGGGACGGAGTTCTTTTGTAATCAACGGCAGGCGATCCTTAGTGCCATATACAATGTGATACAGGAGATTCGTGTACGACATCAGAAGAGCGTAACGCACGAATCAAATGAGAAACTGTGGAGCTTAGCCTGCCGGTGATCGGAAAGTTTAAATCAATTTGGGAAGATTCTTAACATGGCAATGTGTCGCCGCTCCGCGGCTCCCATGACTTTATTAACAACGGTACCCAAAGCTCGCAAAGCTTCGCCTTGGGCTTAGCTACGACCGCTGCTTCGCAGCTACCTTGGGTCTGCTTTCGTCTATTTACGATTTACCATTTACGATTTACGGGCTTATTGCGTCAGCACGCGAAAGCGAAGGGCGCTGGGCTGCATCGCATCGTGGTAGATGGTCTGGTGCGCGGGTACCATCCGCGTCGCATTGATAAGCGGTTCGCCGGTGTTCAGGTTGCGCGCGTAACCAGGAAACGCGTCGCTCGTGATCATTACCGCAAGGCGATGTCCTTTCTTCACCTGATGCGCGGTGTCCCAGAGTGCGATGGTCGCCTTATACACCTTGCCCGGCGTCAGCAGTGACGGCTTTTCCCAGCCGGACAAATAACGCGCGCGAATCTTTCCGCCGATACCTATCGCACGCATCGTGCCTTTTTCATCAATATCCACCAGCGAAGCAAAGAAGTCCGTGTCGCGCGCCGTCGTCGCAAAGCGCAGATCGAGCTCAATCGGACCGCCAATCTCCAACGGCTCGGTCATGGGCGCCGTCCGGTAGATAAGCACGCCTTTTTCCTTCGCATCGATTTTCACCACGGTTGAGGCAGCCGCGAGCATATCGCCGAAGTCCTTGATGTTTTTCATCTCTTTCGGAATCTCTGCCGCGGCTGGATCATAAGTGTAGCGATCTGGTGACTGCTTCCCGGGAGCGACCGGGACCAACTCGCCGACGCCGGCAATTCCGTTGGCCGGGCCGCGGGAACTCAGAAAGAGTGTCATCTCGCGCGAGCGTGCCTCAGGCCAATCGTTCAGCTCACGCCACTGATTGATGCCGGTGACGAACACGCGCACCTGCGGCTGCCGCTCCCAACCGACCTGTTTCTTTTTCAACCAGGTGTCGAAGAAGCGCAGATAGATCGAATCGAGATCGATGATGGCTTCGGGTCCGTAATCGACGTCGCCGATGCGCGAAGTGCTGTTAAAACTGTGCGTCCATGGACCATAGATCAACCACTGGTTCTTATGTCCGAGCGACCGCATTCTGGCCCAGTTGAGTTTCGTGCCGATGCCGTCGCCGTCCCACCATCCGCTGATGTGCAGCACGGGAATCTTGACCTTGTCCATGTCAGACATGAAGTTCGCGGCGGCAAATTGAGACGGTGTTTGCTTCTCAAGCCATTCGTTAAAGAAAGGAATGTCGCGGCCAAATACTTCGTCATCAACTTTTGATAGCGGCAGCGTCTTCAGCTTCTCGATGTCTTTGGGGGTCGCCGGCACTGCGGGCACCTTCTTGTCTTTGACGAAGTTGGCCCACCAGACCGCGCCAAACAGCATCGGCACGCCATGATCTATCGGGAAGTTGAAAAAAGGATCGGGGGGCGAGACCTGCGGCACGATGCATTTGAGCGCCGGGTGGGCTTCGACAGCGGCAGACCATTGCACGAATCCGACGTAGCTGCCGCCAATCATTCCGACATTCCCGTCAGACCAGCTTTGTTTGGCGATCCAATCGATCGTGTCATAACCGTCTTTGCGCTCGTGCACGAAGGGCTTCCACTCGCCGTCGCTATCGTTGCGCCCGCGCACGTCAGAAACGATATGCACGTAACCACGCTTGGCCCACCACTCGCCTGCCAACTGCGACAGAGTTTCCCGGCCATATGGCGTGCGCTCGAGGATGACCGGATGTTTGCCATCACCCGCGGGACGCACAATATCGGCGACGAGGTCGACGCCGTCGCGCATTTTGATCTTCACGGCCTTTTCAGCCCGCGTGGTCATTACCGGTTGACTCAGTTCCGGATAAAGTGTCGTCGGATCAACCAGGAAGCCTTCATGACCTGAGGCGATGGCTTGCAACCGCTGAGAAGGGACATCCCACGCGGCGAATTGACCGGCTTCGGTGAGGTACACATCGAACTCGACCGTCGCGAGGCGCGCGAGATAAACATTTGCGACCTGTTTTTTGCCAACTGCCTCAACGGTGCGCGTCTTCTTTTTGGTAACCGCAACTTTGACCGTGGTGGCGCCGTCAAGCACGAAGACGTCGATGTTCTGAACGCCATCCTTCGTGGGATCGAGAACTTTGGCCCAGGTCTGACTGAGGACCGGATGGAGGTTCGCTAACAGGACGTTCGCGGGTTTGTAGTCAACGGTGCGGCTGTTTGTCCCAACAGTAATCTGCGCCTTGCCATCTTTGGCTGAGGTCTTCACTTCGGTGCCTGCTTGTTCGGTGATCAACTCGTATTCGGTGATTAGCCCGTTCACCATTTTCCCCGTGAGCCGGCTCTTGAGGGACTGACCCATGATGTTGAGTTCGGTTGCGGATTCGAAGGTCCCATCGGGACTAACGATATAACTACCGGTCCCGGCGTCGTTGCCGCCGAATCTCCATTTGAGGGTCTGCGT
>JBGTLE010000092.1:0-9725 GCA_041744295.1 Pyrinomonadaceae bacterium
CTTTTAAAGAAAGATCGTGCAAATCAATAGACACCGCGGCCTGCCATTTGGTTGGCAATGGCAGATTGGGTCCTTCTGAGATAGGAAAGAGGATCTTGGAAAATTTGCAGGTTGGGAAGGGCGGTTTACCCCCGCTGCTTATCATTTGATAAGAGGCTTCAAGGGAATCATCAGCGGGGGTAAACCACCCTTCCCGACTGCAAATTTATCCAACTGCACATTGCCCAAGGCCCCAAGCACCTGAAACGATTTCGCCGTTACGGAACGAGGCGCCAATTGTCGTTTGGCTCAATAGGAATCTGCTGGTGACGCTCAACCCAATCAATGATTAACTCGCGGATCTCTTCGCTGGAGCGATAAACCACCGGAGCTCCCTTGTACATCGTGTACCCTCCGCCACCATTGACGCGGTAGTTGTTGGTCGCCAGCCGCAACTTCTGGGTCGGCATAATTGGTTTACCCTGAAACTCCAAACCTTCGATTCGCTGGCCGCGCGGCTTCGTCAGATTGATCTGATAAGTAACGCCTTCAGCGATATCAAAGTTGTACGCCGGAATCTTGTCGTCCACCAGCTCGGCAGCGGTCTTGCCCGGTTCGTACTCGCGGAAATACCTGGCTGAATGCTCCAGCGCCTCCTGCAACTGCTGGCCGGTGACTTCTATTACGACGAGCGTGTTCTCATAAACATAAAGTCCGGCAATGTCTCGTACGGTGACTGGCCCTTGCGGTATCCGTGCGTCCTGATTGAAAGGCGCAGCCATTGAGACTTCAGCCTTCCCGGCTTCCATTTGCACGCGTTGGACCAAATCGATGATGGCGGAATCACGAAAGCGCGCGTCGCTGGCGGTCAACTCCTTGTCCGATTTACCGATCGGTCTTGAGAGCCACGCCTGCGTTTCACGATCGTAAGGCTCGGCCAGCTTCAACACTTCCGCGTCCGGTTCTACTTTCTCATCAGTGGCAATCGTGCGCGCGCCTTTCGCGTAGACGCGCCACTTCGCCCCGGCCTTGTCCAGATAGAGATCAGCACGCGCCAGATGGCGTCCCCAATGGTTCGCCTGCGTAATCAGCACGCCATTGACGTAGAGCGACGGAATTTCTCGATGCGTGTGGCCCATGAAAATGAGATCGATTCCGGGAACACCCTTCGCGATCGCAACGGCGCGATTCTCGTTGAGCACGTGCCCCGGATTTAGTTGTCCGGTGCGCAAGTCTTCTTCAATTCCCATGTGCATGGCGACGACTACGATATCCGCTTGTTCTTTGCCGCGCAGAACTGGAACCCATTTTTTCGCTTCCGCGAGCGGCTCACGGAACTCGAGCCCGGTGTAGTTCGGCACATTCTCCCAATTCGGAATTCCGGGGGTGGTCAGACCCAGAATGCCGACGCGCACACCGGCAATCTCTTTCACTAGGTAAGGCTGATAATGAGTGCGGCCAGTTTTGGTATCGTACGTGTTTGCCGAAAGCCAGGGAAACTTCGCTTCGCTGCGCGCCTTCTCCAACACTTTGAGACCAAAGTTGTATTCATGATTGCCGACCGTCATTGCGTCATAGTTCAGGGAACTCATCACCAGCATCATCGGATCGGGAGGCTGATTATTTTTCTTGTTGTGATAGTAAGCGAGCGGCGTCCCCTGGATCGTGTCTCCGGAATCAACCAGTACGGTGTTGGGATTCTCTTTGCGGACGCGTTTGATGAGTGTCGCCACTTTCGCCAGACCGCGGTTGTCGGGCTTATTCGTGTAGTAGTCGACAGGGAAGATGTTGCCGTGTAGATCGGTCGTGCCCAGGATCGTGATGTGAACTCGAGTTGCGGCGTCGCTGCCCGCAAACGGCAAAGCCGCAAGCGCCAAAGTGAAAATGAAAAAGCCAAAAACCAGCGTGAGTTTGCGATTGATTCTCATGGGCGGGAGCTTAACTGATTTGACTGCGCAAGTCAGTTTTTGCCGCTTTCACGATCGGTCTTTGGCTGACCGGGACTTCCAGCGGTGATGCAGTTTGCGTGATTTTTTCGAAATCGATCAGATGTGATGAGGTCAGTACTACCTCGCAGTAGCGGGTGGGGTGATGTGTTACTTGGAAGCTTCCTTGAATGATCCACCCTGGATGTTATGCTAAACCGTGTCATGGAATCATGGCCTGAAAAACCGGGGAGATTAGTACGCTCGCCAGGATTTCCGCGTGCTTACGGGTGATGAGCAAGGCCGTTACATAGTAGTAAGCAGTTTCAGACCTAATCAATGGATAACTTAATAACTTCAAATATCAGTCAGCGGCCGATTCGGACGCTCGTCAGCGTGGCCGGCATTGCACTCGGTGTTTGCCTGGTGATGCTCTTCACCGGGCTCGCGCGCGGCATGTCGAATGACCTGCAGCGCCGCGCTTCAAACGTTCGCGCGGAGATCATTTTCACGCGTCCCGGCTCGATGCAGTTGACCACTTCTACGGCCAACCTCAGCACTCAATATGTAGATCGCTTAAAACAGATTGACGGTGTGGCGGAGGCCCTGCCGGTGATTCGATACATTTTTCAGGGAAACCGCGGGTTCGGCTTTGAACAGATCGAAGGCGTCGACTGGGAGGCGTTTTCGCGAATGAACGAGGTGCAACTAACCAGCGGGCGCGCTCCCCAGGCCAGTGACGAGATTGTGATCGATGAAACCAAGTCTCGTAACAACAATCTCGGCGTGGGCAGTACGCTCTCGCTCTTTGGCAACAAGGCTTATCGCGTAACCGGCATTTATGCTCCCGAATCCGGCGCGCGCGTAAAGATGACCTTGCCCGCGATGCAGGAAGCATTGGAGTCGCCAGGCAAGGCGACCTACATCCTGATCAAGGTTCGCGATCCCGAGCAGCAAGTTGCAGTGGCGGAGAGGATTCTGCAGGAACTACCGGGAAACAAGGTCCAACTAACGCGCGATGTGTTTACCAGTATTGAGAAGAACATTCCCTACCTCGGTATCTTTCTGCGAGTGCTGGTTGTACTCGCGGCGGTAGTGAGTTCGCTGGTGGTGATGCTGGCAATGTATACGACCATCACTGAACGAACGCGTGAGATTGGAATTTTAAAAGCGATGGGTGCTTCGCGCGGGTACATCATTGGCATCATTGAAAAGGAAGCCCTGCTGATCAGCCTGATCGGGTTAGTGGTGGGATTTATTGTTTCGTTCATAGCGGGCTATTTGATTCATCGCGCTTATGGTCTGTTATTCGAGTTCGGCTGGCGTTGGGCCATTACAGCGGCGGTTATTGGAATGCTCGGTGGCGCTTTGGGCGCGCTGTATCCGGCGCTGCGTGCGTCAAACCTCGATGCCGTACAGGCGCTTGCTTATGAGTGAGGACAGGATTAACAGGATGAGCAAGATTCACAGGATAAAGACCTGGAACGCGGTTAGGCGATGAGCAAGGTTCACAGGATAAAAGCCTGGAAACGCGGTTAGGCTTTGAGGTTCTGGCCACTCCTGTTCTTCTGTAATCCTGTTCTTCTGTAATCTTTTCATCCTTAATCCTGTTCATCCTGTTTCATCCTGTAAATCCTGTCCCGCATCCGTCGTCACTCCTCTCAACGAAAATCCTCGTCTCACAATCAACGCCACCCCAACACCTGTCCAAAAGATGTCGCGACCTTTGCGAACGATCGCCAACGTCACACCGATCGCCGAAGTGAAGCCCAGCACCCTGGCCAGCATTCCCGTACCACCCTCGTCAACGCCGACACGCAACGGCACAAACTTAAACGCCACGTTGATAATTCGATTGACCGACTCGAGGATGAACGCCGTCAACAAGGTAGGAGCAACGTCGCTAATGAATGAGAGCGTTGTGTAGATCTCGGCCACGCCTGCCATGTGAAAACAGATCTCAAGCAGGAAGATTGGAACCAGCCGCTTGCGGTTTCGGCTATAGAAACCGTAGATACGATCCTCAAGAGTCTGCGCTCGTGGAATTGCACGTTCCAGCTTTGCCCGCGCCAAACCACGCCGGTGCAAGTAGCCAAAGGCGCCACTCAAAAAGTGCCATTGTTTGTGAATCACCAAATAACCTAGTGGCGCAATCAGAGCGCTAAATACCAGCGCGACGATTGCGGCATAGCGCAGAGCTCTTGGTAAATGAAAGCTGAGCAAGAGAGCAGTTGTGCCGGAAAGAATAACCAGCACTACCGAAAGACTGTAGAAGATATTCTCGAGCGCAAGGGCCGCAAGCGCGGACATTAGGGGTACGCGGTTTCTCACGAAGACAGCCTTTGAAGGCTCGCTGACCGCGACGCTCGCCAGCGGAATAATATTGCCGAGCGCGTCGCCCATGAGTCTGGCTTTCAGTGCCTCACGAAAGCGAAGCCGATGCGGTTCTTCAAAGCACTTGGTCCAAGCCAGTGAACGCAGCACATACCGCGTGGCCGAAATCCCCAGAATCAACAGGAACCCCGCCCCGAGGCGCCCAATGCCCTCGAGGATTTTTTCCACGCCTGCCACTCTGATGAAATAAACAAACAGCGCCAGGCCAAGAAGGGCGAAGACGATTCCGAGCGGGGCTAGTTTGCGGGCGCGGCTTGCGTTAGCTGTTGGTTGGGTCATTTGGTTGGGTTACTTGTCGTGCGTACTGGGGTAAATCCTCGGCAAGATATGGGCCAAAAGAATTTTCCATATCTCATTTACCATTTTTCATTTGTCATTGGGATAGCGAGCGGTATCATGGCTCAACACTCGGGGACTCCAGAATGGCTGTAGACAGCTAACCTCACAAGCATGAACTCTGCCGAAACCTCTCAATCGCGGGCGAATGAACTCGAGAGTCGTTTGATTGAGTTTGCGGTTCAAATTATAAAGCTCTCAGCCAACCTGCCGCGGACTCCTGCAGGAAAGCGCATTGCCGGACAGATACTCCGGTCTGGAACATCACCTGCGCCCAACTATGGAGAAGCTCGAGGGGGCGAAAGTCTGGCTGATTTCACCCACAAGATGGGAATCGTTCTAAAAGAACTCAACGAAACATTGATATGGCTAGGTGTTCTAGACCGGAGTCAACTTGTGGAGCGAGAAATGTTGGCAGAGATTATCCAAGAGAACAAAGAACTCTCTAAGATATTCACGGCCTCTATCAAGACGGTCAAGGGAAGAGCAAAATGAGAAATGATCAATAATGATCAATGCCAAATGATGAATGGAAAATGGTTCTTGCTTTCGCTGCTTTGCCTTTTTCCTTCCCGTTTTAATATGATGCTTCGTCCTAAATCAAAATCACTCCTTCGATGTTCTGGGTAGCATCGCGGAAGGTCCCCGCCGCAGAAGCAGAGGCAACTAATGAGTCAAAGCCAAACAGCAATCGCAGAGCGCAGCGGCCTGCCGCTAACAACACTCTCTGAGGATGAACAAATGTTTCGCGCCAGCGTCCGCGAATTCGCGGAAGGCGAGTTGCGCCCGCGCGTCCAGGAGATGGACGAGAACGCCAAACTTGATCCGGCGCTGATCAAACAATGTTTCGACCTTGGCTTGATGGGAATTGAAACTCCGGAAGAATACGGCGGCGCCGGCGGCTCATTCTTCACTGCGATTCTTGCGGTCGAAGAACTTTCGCGTGTTGACGCTTCGGTGGGTGTTTTTGTCGACGTGCAAAACACGCTGGTGAATAACGCGCTCGTCAAATGGGGCAATGAAGAGCAGAAGCAGAAGTACTTGACGCAACTTGCCAGCAAGAGTGTGGGTGCTTATGCGTTGAGCGAGGCCGCGTCCGGCTCGGATGCCTTCGCAATGCAGACTCGAGCAACCGAGAAAAATGATCACTACGTCATCAAGGGTCAAAAACTCTGGATTACGAACGGTAACGAGGCTGAGATTTTCATCCTGTTCGCCAACGCGAATCCCGAGGCCGGCTATCGTGGTATTACAGCGTTCATCGTCGAAAAAGACTTTCCCGGTTTCACCGTCGGAAAGAAAGAGAACAAGCTCGGCATCCGCGCGTCGTCAACTACGGAGTTGATCCTTGACGAATGCCAAGTACCGAAAGAGAACCTGCTGGGTGAGATCGGCAAGGGCTACAAGGTTTCGATTGAGACTTTGAACGAAGGCCGCATCGGGATCGGCGCGCAGATGATTGGCATCGCTCGCGGCGCAATGGAAGCAGCGCTCGCGTACACCAGCGAGCGGCAGCAGTTTGGTAAGTCGATTAATCAGTTTCAGGGCGTGCAGTTTCAACTGGCGGAAATGGCGACCGAATTAGAAGCCGCGAGATTGCTGGTTTACAACGCGGCGCGGATGAAAGATGCCGGTCTGAACTTTGTGAAGGAAGCGGCAATCGCCAAGCTTTACGCTTCGCGCGCGGCCGAGCGCATCAGCTCGGTAGCAATCGAACTCTACGGCGGTTATGGTTTTGTGAAAGACTACCCGGTGGAGAAATACTGGCGCGATTCAAAGATCGGGGCCATCTACGAGGGCACTTCGAATATGCAACTGCAGACGATTGCGAAGTTGATGATTGGGAAATGAGAAGGATTGGACTTTGGACTTTGAAGTTCAAAACAGTCAACTTGATAACCTAAACGTTCTTGCGTCGCCTCTATGACAACTAATCGAATCGACATCTTCAAACAAATGCTGCTCAGCGATCCTGTCAACAGCGCCATCTTATTTGGCCTGGCAAAGGAGTACGAAAAGACCGGGGCCGACGAAGAGATGATCGAAATGCTCAATCGCTATCTCGAAATCGCTGACGACGAAGGAAACGCGTTTGGCATGGTGGCGCGTGCCTACGAACGAACGGGTCAACGAGACAAAGCCAAAGATGCCTATTTGCGTGGCGTCAACGCAGCCATGGCACACGGTCATCCGAGCATGGCCGAAGAATACCGATCGACGCTATCGAGTGATTATGAATAACGACACAAAAGTACTGAAACTGGTGCGTAAGAACGAGTCTGGGGTCGAGGCTGAAAGCCCGAATGCTGCGATGATTCAACCGCTGGTGACATCCATAGCCGAAACCGCGGCCGCGTCGCCAGCCCAGGAAGCGCGTCCAAAACCGCCGGCGCCGCAGCGACTCGTCCCTCGCGAACAACGTCAACGAGAAAGCCCCGCAAAGAAAACGGCAGGCGAAGATCCGGGCTTAACTCCCGAGCAGATGATTGACGTCTATCGCATTATGTACACATCGCGGCGGCTGGACGACAAAGAGATTCAGCTTAAAAACCAGAACAAGATCTTCTTTCAGATTAGCGGCGCTGGACACGAAGCCGTGTTGGTTGCGGCAGGGTTGGTTTTAAAGCCCGGCTACGACTGGTTCTATCCTTACTATCGCGATCGCGCCTTGTGTCTTCAACTCGGAATGACGCCGCTTGAACAGTTACTGTCGGCGGTTGGTGCGGAAAAGGATCCGAATTCTCATGGTCGCCAGATGCCTTCTCACTGGGGCCACAAAGAACTCAACATCGTCTCGCAGTCTTCACCGACCGGTACTCAGCTCTTGCAGGCTGTTGGCTGTGCCGAAGCCGCCTATCGAGTGAAACTGATTCCTGAATTGCAGGAACGCGTGTCGGGATTCCACGACGACGAAGTTGTTTATGTATCGGTTGGCGACGGCACGACCAGCGAGGGTGAGACCTGGGAAGCGTTCAACACTGCCTGCAACTTAAAACTGCCGGTGCTCTTTTTGGTGGAAGACAATGGCTACGCGATCAGCGTGCCCGTTGAGGTGCAAACTGCCGGCGGCGATTTTTCGCGACTCGTCGAAGGCTTTCCGAATCTCCACATCGAGCGCTGTGATGGGACGGACGTGCTGGAGTCACTCGCAGCGATGCGTCGGGCCGTCGAGCATTGCCGCAGTGGCAAGGGCCCCGCTCTCGTTCACGCGAAAGTTATTCGGCCTTACTCACATTCTCTTTCCGACGATGAAAAGCTCTATCGACCTGACGAAGAGCGCATCGCAGACTCGGAACGAGATCCGCTCAAGCGTTTTGGCGCATTGTTGATCGAGCAGAACGTCATCGATCAGGAAGGCCTGCAGAGAATCAAGGACGAAACCGATCACTTGATCAACGAAGTTGCCGATGAGGCTCTAGCAAGTCCGCAACCTCCCACGGACACGGCCACGAACTTCGTTTACTCGCCGGACGTCGATCCCACTTCAAAACAGTTCGACACAGAAGACAAAGCCGAACTGTCAGGCAATGCCGGCACGATGGTCGATCTGATCAATCGCGCGCTGCACACCGAAATGGCGCACGACCAGCGGATCATTGTCTTTGGTGAGGATGTCGCGGACTGTTCACGCGAGACGAACCTCGAAAGAGTGAAAGGCAAAGGCGGTGTTTTCAAGGTCACGGCAAACCTGCAGCGCAAGTTTGGCGGCCACCGTGTATTCAACTCACCGCTGGCCGAAGCCAATATTGTTGGCCGGGCAATCGGCATGGCGACGCGCGATCTTAAACCCGTAGTCGAGATTCAATTCTTCGATTACATCTGGCCGGCAATGCACCAGATCCGGAACGAGCTGGCCTTGATGCGTTGGCGCTCGGGAAATGAGTGGAAGTCGCCCCTTGTGATTCGCGTTCCGATCGGCGGTTATTTGAAGGGCGGCGCGGTCTATCACTCGCAGTCCGGTGTTTCGACGTTCACTCAAATTCCTGGTTTGCGTGTTGTGTATCCCTCGAATGCTCTGGATGCCAACGGTCTGCTGCGCACTGCGATTCGTTGTGACGATCCCGTTCTGTTTCTCGAGCACAAGCACCTTTACCGCCAGGCCTACAACAAGTCTCAATACCCGCCTGACGATTTCATGATTCCGTTTGGAAAAGCCAAGACGGTCCGCGAAGGCAACGACATCTCGATCATCACGTACGGTGCACTTGTGCAGCGTTCCGTGGTTGCCGCCAAGCAGGTTGAGCAACAAGGAATCGGCGTTGAAGTGATCGACTTGCGAACCCTGGCACCTTACGACTGGGAAGCGATCGCAGCGTCAGTGAAGAAGACGAGTAAGGTGATTGTCGCCCATGAAGATTCGTTATCGTTTGGTTATGGCGCCGAGATCGCTGCCCGCATCGCGGACGAACTTTTCGAGTATCTGGATGCGCCGGTGCGCAGAGTGGGGGCACTCGATACTTTTGTCGCGTACGCTCCGCAGTTGGAGGATGTGATCCTCCCGCAGGCGAGCGATGTGGCGACGGCGATTCAGGAGCTGCACGCGTATTGAGCTTTCAAGCAAGCACGCTTGCAGGACAGAGAGTTGATTGGGAAATTCTCAATTTCGCCATCCGCGGTCTTAAACTGCGAATCCTCATTATTGAAGCCTCCTTTCCGGGTTTTTGGCTCAATTCCTCTTTAACACTCAAATCGCAACCAGCCGGGCATGAATTAACATTGTTCTCGGCATGTTCTCGTGTGCATTTAGGCTTATCGTCTCCTTCCAGTACGCACCTAGTACGCACCCCCGGCAGGTAACTCCGGACGTAATACCAGAAGGAAGCAAGAAACTATGAGTAATAAGGTAATGACTCTCCTCCCGGGAGTGGTTCTGGTGCTAGCGAGCGCCACCCTATCCCTCGGGCAAGAGACAACAACAACCACAGTCACGCAAACACCAACTACGGTAACTAAAACTGTTCAGCACCCGGACGGCACGTTCACGGTGATTGAATATCCCGTCGGCAAAGAAGTACAAGTCTTGCTCGATCCAGTCGGGATAACAGCCGACGGCGCAGCAACAATCCTGAGAGACAGTTCAGGCACGCGCAT
>JBGTLE010000093.1:0-3802 GCA_041744295.1 Pyrinomonadaceae bacterium
GAAGGTGTTGGATTTCGGTTTGGCGAAATTGTCAGAACCGGCAGCGATAGCGACCCCGTCGGCGGGCAGCGAGGACGCCACCCGCGTCCAGGTGAACACAACTCCCGGAATGGTGATGGGAACGGTTTCTTATATGTCGCCTGAACAGGCGCGTGGCAAAGAGACCGATGCCCGCACCGATCTTTGGAGTTTGGGAGTCGTCTTGTATGAAATGCTCTCCGGCAAAGTTCCTTTCACCGGCGAGACCGTCAACCACACCATCGTCTCAATTCTCGAAAGAGAACCGCTGCTTTTGGAAAACGTGCCGTCTGAACTTCAGCGGATCGTGCGCAAGTCAATGACGAAGGATGTGGACATGCGGTATCAGTCGGCGCGCGACCTGTTGATTGACCTTAAGAATTTGCGAAGAGAGTTGGACCTCCAAGGCGAGCTTGAGCGTTCGATCATTCCGAATCGCGCGACAACAACAGAATCGGCTAATGAAAATCAAACGCAGGTTTATGCATCCGGCTCGGCTGCTGCGACGAGCAGTGGCGAGGCCGCAGCAACGCATAGTGTAACGACGTCTTCGTCGAGTCTCGAATACGCGGTCACTCAGGCAAGGAGCCATAAACTCGCGACTGCGATAGTCGTACTGGTGCTGGGTGGAGCAATCTCGATCGCCGGCTACTTCGCGTTAGTTTCCAGAGGCGGCAGCGGAGAGCAGATCCATTCGATCGCGGTTCTGCCGTTCGCAAACGCGACCGGTGACAAAGAGGCGGATTTCCTGGCTGAAGGAATAGCGGAGACGCTGATCAACAACTTCACAAAGATACCTGAGCTAAAGGTGACGGCACGAAGCACAGCGTTTCGGTTTCGCGGGCGCGAGGGCGAACCCTTGGAGGTTGGCCGTGAGCTAAAGGTCGGTTCGATGCTTACGGGCCGTCTGCTGCAGCGTGGCGACCAGCTCAGTATTCAGGTTGACCTTATAAAAACTTCGGACGGAGTGCAGATCTGGGGCAATCGTTACGAAGGCAAGACCTCCGATATCGTCAGCATCCAGCAGCGGATCGCAACGGACGTGTCGTCCCAGCTAAAACTTAAACTAACCGGCGCACAGGCGCAGCAAGTTGCGAAAACATACACACAGAATGCCGAAGCCTATCAACGTTATCTCCGCGGCCGCTATCACTGGAACAAAAGAACAGCCGACGACCTGCGCCGCGGACTACAGGAATTCCAACAAGCGGCGGAAATCGATCCTGGCTACGCGATGGCTTTTGTCGGCCTTGCAGATACATATGTACTTCTCGAGGAATATGCCGGAGTGCCTGCGAGCGAATCTCTCCCGAAGGCGCAGGCCTTCGCCCAGAAAGCGCTCGAGATGGATGACTCTATCGGCGAGGCTCATGCCACTTTAGGACTCATTAATACCTATATGTGGCGATGGGCCGAAGCCGAACGCGAACTGAAGCGCGCCATCGAGCTGAACCCGAACTACCCCACGGCACACCATTGGTACAGTGTCGTTCTAAATGCCATAGATCGACGGCGTGACGAAGCGATGGCAGAGATCAAACAAGCGCAGCAGCTCGATCCGCTCTCGGGTATCATTAATCTCAATGTGGGCATAGTTTATTTGGCGAAGGACGACCCAAATTCTGCGGCAGCGGAATTCAGACGGATCGTTGAATTTGATCCGCATTGGTGGGGCGGACACTTTTACCTGGGAGTGGCTTGCCTTGGGTTGGGACGTCACGAAGAAGCACTAAGCGAATTACAAAAGAGCGCTGAACTGACAAACCGAACCGGCCGGTCGATAGGATTTCTGGGTTATGCCTACGCTGTTCTTGGTAAACGTGCCGAGGCTCAGGCCATTATCAAAGAGTTAGAGGATATGTACGCAAGACGCAAAGCGATCGGTCAAAACATTGCCGCCGTTTATGCAGGACTTGGTGATAAAGACCAAGCATTTGCTTGGCTCGAAAAGGATTTCCAGGCTCGCAGCGGTGACCTGATAAGGATTCAATGGTATCCGCCGTTTGAACCGCTCCGTGACGACCCGCGATTTAAGGATCTGGTGAAACGCATAGCGTTCCCCGACTGAAAATATGAAACGCTGCCGCAGTGCAGACGAGAATACGATCTCTAGATGGGCTTCCGTCTTGGTGAGGGAGCCGAGCTGCTCTACCGGCCCGGCAACGGCTGACGAACCGGCGAACGGCGGAAACCATCAAGAAAGCGAGAGGGCAATTCAAGGTCGCGACTGAGAGAGACCCGAGATACGCACTCGCTTTCGCTGGTCTCTCCGATTGTTACCTCTTATTGTCGGAATACGCCGGAACCCCGATGAGCGATGCACTTTCCAAACGAAGGCATATGTTTCTCTCCGCGACGCCCGCGATTCAAGGACCTGCTGAAACGGATGGGCCAACCCGGATAAACTATGAAACGATGCTTGGCATAGATGGGTCTCTTGGCCATGCTGCCCTACTGAAACGCCTGAACCTGCCCGGTTGAAGTCGAAAGATGTCGGAGAACCTAACACCTAACACCATCCTGTCCCACTACCGCATCGTCTCCAAGATCGGCGCGGGCGGAATGGGTGAGGTGTATCTGGCGCAGGACAGCAAACTGGATCGCAAGGTGGCGTTGAAGATTTTGCCGGCGGATGTTGCTGCCGATCGCAATCGGATGAGCCGATTCGTGCAGGAAGCCAAGGCTGCTTCCGCATTGAATCATCCGAACATCATCACGATTTACGAGATCGAGGAGATCGACTCGGTGAATTTCATTGCCACCGAGTTCATCGACGGTGAGACGTTGCGCGAACGCATGCGAATCGCGCCAATGAGTTTCGCGGAAGTGCTCGATGTGGCGATTCAAACCGCGAGCGCACTCTCGGCTGCTCACGCAGCGAACATCGTGCATCGAGACATCAAGCCCGAAAACATCATGATCCGGGGCGACGGCATCGTGAAGGTGCTGGACTTCGGTTTAGCGAAACTCACCGCCGCTGAATCAGCAACTGTCGACACTCAAGTGCCGACAAGATTCAAGACAGACCCGGGCACAGTGGTTGGGACAGCTATCTACATGTCACCGGAGCAGGCGCGCGGGATGCCAGTCGACGCGCGGACAGACATTTTCAGTCTCGGCGTCGTGCTGTATGAGGTGGTGGCCGGACGCTTACCATTTGAGGGCTCGACATCGGGCGAAGTGATGGCTGCGATCCTCAGCGAGAAAAAGCCTGAGCCATTGGCGCGTTATTCAAGAGAAGTGCCGTCCGAACTTGAGCGGATTGTCTCGAAAACGCTGCGCAAGAATCGAGACGAGCGTTATCAGACGATTAGGGATCTACTGGTTGACCTCAAAGACCTCAAACGTGAGCTTGAGCTGCAAGCGCACCTGGGACGGAGAGTAGCGTCGGAGTTGCGCAGTCGCGCGACGACCGAGATCAGCGAGCCGGCGATGGCCGAGACGGCGTCAACTCAAGTTGCCCAAACCGGCATCGACTCGACAGGGCGCACGACCTCAAGCGCGGAGTACATCGTTAGTCAAATAAAAAGCCACAAGCGCAGCATCGCTATCGCTTTGGCGGCTTTGATCGTGATCGCTGGCGGCCTGGCCTTCTGGCTTTACAGACTGATCGGCCAGCACAAGGCGCCATCGTCTAGCCAGTCAATGAAGATCACGCGGCTGACCACGACGGGCAAGTCGCGCCTGGCGGTGATTTCGGCGGACGGCAAGTACGTGGTGCACGCGATCGAAGACGCGGGCAAACAGAGTCTGTGGATGCGGCAAACTGCCATCGAGAGCAACG
>JBGTLE010000094.1:0-5054 GCA_041744295.1 Pyrinomonadaceae bacterium
GATGGACCTTCGCGACACCGAGTTTGGAAACATGCTTTCGAAAATGCGAGCGGCTTCTTCGGAGACGACCCGGTCGCTGCCGCTTGCGGTTCTGATTGGACCTGCGTGGTGACCTCGGTAACGTCAAGACGGTATAATGACCTCTCGCCAGTCGCCAGTCTTTTCGCAGCATCAGTCGAAATGAGGTCGCCAGAGCATGGACACCGAACGAACCTTCCTGCAGCACTTCCTTGCCGCAATTGCCTATCGCACACAGAAAGCTCTGCGTGATGCGCCGCCTCACTATCCGGACTTCTCCGCCGGACACAGCGCGCGAACGCCGGTCGAAATACTGCGTCACATGACCAGCCTGATGGGTTACACGTCGACGCTGTACAACGGTGGCGTTTACCCGTTCCAGCCCGAACCGCTTCCTACTTTCGCGGACGAGATAGATCGATTTCACGAGCTGCTGCTGCAGGTAAGCCGGCACCTGGAGGCCGGAACGCCGCTGAACAAAATCTCTTACCATCAACTGCTGCAAGGTCCGTTTGCCGATGCGATGACGCACGTAGGTCAGCTCGCGCTGTTGCGGCGTCTGGCAGACGCACCGGTGGCACCCGAGAGTTTCATCCACGCGGACATCCGAGCCGATCGTCTGGGACCCGACCAGGCGTCACCCGCGAGACCGGATGAGCACTGGCCCGAAAGACCAAAGTAAAACTTCTACCGCTTCAGCTTCGCCTTTGGCCCAAACCGGAACTAGCGATAGAGTTACAGCTCCACATCACGTTTCAAAGACAAGCATTCGAGCTGTTGGGACGGGACAATGTCCAAAGAACATCTGGCGGTTTACTTGAACGATCACCTGGCGGGTTCAGTAATGGCGATCGAGCTCCTGGACCATCTCGCAAAAACACACGACGGTACTCCGCTCAAAACTTTTGCCGTCAAACTGAGCGAGGAGATCGAAGCAGATCGCAAGGAGCTCAAAGATCTAATGCGGCGCTTGGATATCTCCGAGAGTACTGCGCGTAAGGCCTCGGCGTGGGTCGCGGGAAAAGTCACAGAACTAAAACTCGCACTTGATGACGCGGCGAGTGGTGACCTGCGATTGCTGGAATCATTTGAGTTTTTGTCACTGGGGATCGAAGGCAAGCGATCCCTTTGGGTGGCGTTAGCGGCAACCGCCGAGAATGCTCCAGCACTTCAGAGCCTCGACTTTGAGCGACTAATCACCCGAGCCACCGACCAACGCGGGCTGGTAGAAGAACTAAGAATAGCGGCCGCACGAAAAGCTTTGCAGCCGTAGGAAGCCGGAACATCAGAGTGTCCGGGGTCGCGTTTACCATCACTCAGACAGACACGAAATGTCTGTCCCACGGAGGAACCTATGTCGAGAATCAATTGGGTCCGCTTGTTTCTAGGTATCCTGATCGCCGCGATTATCTGTTTTCTAACCGACGGCATGATGCATGAGATGGTTCTCAAACCCGACTGGCTTGCTGTCTACGCAGGCATCGAGGCAACTCCGCCAACCGGACACGCGAGTAGCATGTTGTACTTCGCTCTGTTCGAGTTTGGTCGAGGAATGATCGCGCTGCTCGTGTACGTCTTGATGCGTCCCTTCTTTTCGCCGGGGCCCAAGACGGCTTTACTGGCGGCGGTGGTGGCATGGATTGCGTTCTCAATCACCGGGCCAGCCCAGTTCATCCCACTTGGTCTTTTTTCGAACGGGTTGTGGATCAAAATGGCTGCGATCCAGTTGGTCACTACGATAGTCGCCACGCTCGCTGGTGCTGCTCTCTACAAAGACCCGCGCTAATCCGTGGCAGATCTGCGATCTAAGATCTGAGAATTCAGATCTCGTGAGATCGATAACAGCAGGAGGACTGATGAAAACACCGCGGCGTTACTTAACCGCAACGCGTTTGGTTTCTCTTTTGATTCTCAGCAGCAGTCTTGCCGTACCCCTTCCGGTTCGTCCTCAAACAAAAAACATCAAGGCGCTGGTTGGCGGCACGCTCATCGATGGGTTTGGCAGCAAGCCCATACAAAACAGCGTCATCATCATTGAAGGGGAACGAATAAAAGCCATTGGTCAGGTCGGATCGCTCACGATTCCGCAAGGGGCGGAAGTTGTCTCGACGGAAGGAATGACGGTGCTGCCCGGTCTTTGGGACATGCATGTTCATCTGATGATCAACGGCCATAGCGACTACACGCATTGGGACAAAACCTACCCGCCGCAAATGGAATCCGTGATCATGCCCGCTTCTGCAAAGCAGTTACTGATGGCGGGAGTAACTAGTGCTCGGGATCTGGGAGCCCCGCTGAAAGCCAGCATTTCCGTTCGCGATCGCATCAAGCGTGGCGACATACCCGGGCCAACGCTTTACGTCTCAGGGCCGTTCATTCAACACGCACCATATCCGGGGACGGAATACGTGCGTTGGGGAGTGAAGAGTGTGGAAGACGCACGAGCAAAGGTGCGCACGCTTGCGGACGCCGGCGTAGATGTCATCAAACTCATCGATCAGGACCAGATGACCATCGCTGAAGTCGAGGCGGTCGTTGACGAGGCGCACAAACGAAAACTTACCGTCGTCGCACACGCGCATCGCCCCGAAGAGATTCGACGCGGATTACAAGTCGGCGTGGACTGTTTTGAGCACACCGGCCTGGCAACCGCGCCTGAGTTTCCGCCGGATGTAATCGCCATGATCCGCGACCGCACCGCGAAAATGAGCCTTGGCCCGCTGTTCTGGACGCCAACCGTTCAAGGGCTGCTTAACTACGAAAATGTGCGCGACAACCCGGAACAACTTGACGACCCGTCCTGGCAAGTTGGTCTACCCCTCTCGATTATCGACGATATCAAAGCGTCTCTGCGTCATCCAGATCGACTTGGCTATTACCAAATCACACCGCTTCGCCGGCCACACCTCAATCGAAAGATTCAGCAGTTGTCGGAATCAGGAGTAGTGCTCTTGATTGGGACCGACAGCGGCATTCCAATGAACTTTCACAGCCAGACGACCTGGCGTGAACTCGATGCGTGGGTGAATGAGTTCAAGATCGATCCGATGGTCGCTATTCGAGCCGCAACCTATTGGCCGTCGGTGATGATGAAAGTTTCAGATCAAGTTGGGACGGTGAGCGAAGGCAAATACGCAGACATCATCGCCGTGCGTGGCGATGTGTTGCGACACATTAACCTTTTGCAGAACGTTGATGTGGTGATCAAGCATGGGAAGAGGTACAAGTAGTCAGTGGTCAGTGGCCACTGGTCAGTTGTCAGTTGTCAGTTGCATGAGTTGGTTTGGGTAATTTGCAGGTGAGGAAGGGTGGTTTACCCCCGCTCTATCAACTCCATTCAAGAATCCCGTTATCAGGCAAGCGGGGTAAACCACCCTTCCTGACTGCAATTTGGTCCTGCCTGCAATTTGGTCCTGACTGCAATTTGGTTCTGACTGCAATTGTAGTGAGCATAAGTCGTAAATCGAAAGGCACATTCACCAAATGCTTCGTTTCAAATACCTTCTTCCCGCAGTCTTTTTACTTTCGTGCGTGGCTCCTGTTCTGGCGCAGGATGCTGCGGAACGAATCGCCTGGAATCGGCCGCTTAAGCCCTTCCGCATCGCGGGGAACATTTATTACGTAGGCGCCACCAACGTAAGTTCATATCTGATTACTTCGCCCGAGGGTCACATTCTACTCGACAGCGGCTTGCCGGAGACTGTTTCGCACATCCAGCACAACGTGACACAGCTCGGCTTCAAAATGGCTGATATAAAAATCCTGATTAACAGCCACGCCCATTTCGATCACGCCGGCGGGCTCGCGGAACTGAAAAGACTTACGGGAGCAAAACTGCTGATCAGTGAGGGCGATGCCGAACAGGTCAGCAAAGGAGGTCGCGGAGATTTTGCCTGGGGTGACGACTACACCTACGAGCCGGCGACGGTCGATCGCCTTCTGCGCGATCAGGACAAGGTGCAGCTCGGTGGCGTCACGATGGTGGCGCGCATCACACCGGGACACACTCGAGGCTGTACCACCTGGACGATGACTGTGCGCGAAGGCGCGAAAGATCTCAACGTAGTAATCGTCGGCAGCACGACGATCCCGGGATACAAGCTGCGGAAGAACCAGAAGTACCCGCGCATAGTTGAAGACTACGCCTACTCGTTCGCATTGCTGCGATCCCTGAAATGCGATGTGTTCCTCGCACCGCACGGTAATTTCTTTGAGCTGATTGAGAAGAGCCAGAAGCTGGCGTCAGGGCGTAGAAATCCTTTTATCGATCCTGCCAGTTACCAAAAATTTATCGACAATACTGAGACGGCATACCGGCGGCAGTTGAAGGAAGAGCAGAACAAGGGCAATTGAGCACTGGTGGAAGCTTGGGAGTACGCCAAGTTCTCGGCCCTTGCTACTGCTTTCAGCTAAAGGAGCTTTAAGGGAAACGAACAACAAAAGCGCCGAAAACCTGGCGCCCTCCAAAGGCTCCGCATTAGCCCGGACTAATTATTCTCCTGCTTTCAAGATCGATCTCTTCCATTTCTTACGCGTTTAAGAATAGGTGTGGCAGATTCGCCAGACCTTTCCCTCTCTCGCAGGCGCTCTTTAGTGTCGCCGCGAGAGATGTCAGGAGAATTTCACATGAAGTATCTGGTCCTTGCGCTAACTTTGCTGCTGCCCGTAGTCACTGCCGGACAGCACACTCATTCCGCAAAAGTCACCGAGCCAACTGCCGCTCTTGCTGCGGGGCTGGGTGACGTCAATCATCCTGTTTCGACGAAGAATGCCGAGGCGCAAAAATTCTTCGATCAGGGTCTCGCATACATCTATGCGTTCAACCACGAAGAAGCCGTGCGTTCTTTCAAACGCGCTGCAGAACTCGATCCGCAACTGGCAATGGCCTACTGGGGCGCCGCACTCGCACTCGGCTCAAACTACAACCTGCAGGCCGACGCGCCGCAACTGAAGGAAGCCTACGCAAATTTGCAGCAGGCGTTGGCGCGTGCCGCACAAGCGTCGGAACACGAGCGTGCCTTTATCAATGCCCTGGC
>JBGTLE010000095.1:0-6466 GCA_041744295.1 Pyrinomonadaceae bacterium
CAAAGCGCACTCCCTGGCCCAGCCATGGCTTGTTCTCCACGCCCCTGGCATAAACAACTACCGAGCCGATCGCAAAAGACAGGTAGGCAAGCACGATGAAGGGAAATTTTTCCGTGCCCTCTGGCCGATAGTGCTGAGCAATGACCATGTAATCCTGTCTTAGCCAAACTGCGTGAATAAAGAATCCGGTCAGGTTTGCCAGCACAAAGATCACGATGATCGTCAACACCAAACGCTTCATGTTCATGAGGGATCTCCTTGAATGACTGTTTTGGTCAACGGAATGAAAGTTGGACCGAACGAGCGCGCAGATTGTACCCGACTAAATGAAGTCAGTACCACCTTGGTAGCGACTGGGATGAAAATTCGCGTCTGAATTTCAAAAGTCTAGAAGCGTAGTCTCACTGTCGGGAAGGTGGACCCTGACCTCGCCTCAAGTAGCGTGAGTATCAAGACGCTCTTGGCAGATTCAACCTTCTTCGTTGCGCCGAAACTGAAGCGGGGACAGGGTCCACCTTTCTGACTGTGAGACTTTCAAATTGGCAGGCCGACTTGGAGAGGAGTGGTCATCCGAAATGTTGCCTCGACTGGCTGCACAATATCAGAGTTCCTGATGCCGGGAAGCACAACTCCAGAATGCTCTGCGTGGCATCTCATTCAATGGTTCCGATGGGGATATTAGCAATCTTCCTTCGGTGCATCTCCCCCTGGTCTCTTCGTGAAGCCGGAAATGTTCCATCGGCTTTCGATGTTCTTAAACATGCGCAAACTATCAAAGAATGCGTTCGCGCCTCCGCCCGCCAGCTTCGAACCCTCTTGACCCGCGAGCTTTGATCCTTCGTGGCCCGCGAGCTTTGATCCTTCCTGGCCCGCGAGCTTCGATCCTTCCTGTCCCGCAAGCTTTGATCCTTCCTGACCCGCAAGCTTTGACCCTTCGTGGCCCGCGAGCTTTGAGCCTTCCTGACCTGCAAGCTTTGACCCTTCGTGGCCCGCGAGCTTTGATCCTTCCTGGCCCGCGAGCTTTGATCCTTCCTGACCCGCGAGCTTGCTTTCGTGATTTCCGGAGGCTGCCACCGAGTCTGATTCTCCATGAAATTTAACGCCCGAAACATATCGGTAGCGGGATCCATAAGGTGCATCTTGCGTTTCTGGTTCAAATTTACGCAGCGACACTTCGTAGAGATACTTCTTTAGGAAACCTGACCAAAAGAAACGTCTGCTGCCTGCGTCCTTGGAAAACCACAGACTCTCATAGTTCTTTCGCGACACTTCATAGCCCTCGCGCGACCAGGGAAAGAACACGGAGATGCCATGCGAGTACTGGTAAGCGCCACCACTGAAACCACTCAAGATCACGGCCTGCTTTAGTTCACGCAAAACTTTCCTGCAGCTTTTCTGCACTGCTTTCAGCCCTCCCAAATCTTCGCCGCCCAACTCTTCTAGGACGTACCCACATTCACGATCGAGTAGTTCGCAAAAATCTCCCAGGTCAACATTCTGATCGTACATGTACGACTGACACTTCCAGTGCACGTGGAGAATCACTCGTTCCATCTGGCGATAGATCCGACTTCCCTCCTCTGCGAAGCAATCAATGAGGTCCGCAGCGAGTTCGTCAAAGGAGATTGCTAAATCCCTGAACTTGTCCAGATCCCACGCCGCCATGTCTACGGAAACGCCGCCCACGGTGTAGGCATCCTGGCTCTCGATGAAATCCTTGACGAAATCTCCAACCACCGCTTGCGCGCGTACTTTTTTTGGTTTTCCGCAGGCCAGGCATCCAAGTATCTTCGCGTAAGTCCAGCCGGCGCTCGGCACGCTTCCCTCAGACGCGATCATAGTCTCAGCGACGTCGCCAAACTGATAGCCAACTTCGAGCATGCCCATAACGCAACTGTCGAAGCCGAGGATGTCGAGCTTCTGACCCAGCAACACGGTTGTTTCTCGCTCTTTCTCTTCGCCCGTTAGTTCCCATCTTTTCGCGTCAGCCAGTAACGCATGTTTTTTATTGACCAGCCGTTGCAGCGCGAAAAAGAGATCGATCATCTTCATGGATTTGCCGGAAGTCTCATCGCGAAACAAACCGATGTCCTGAAAGCCCAGCGAATGGCCCGAAAAAATCATCGCGTATTTATCGGCGCGACGGCCATACGAGATCTCACCTTCGTTTTCAACCTCAACCTTATTCACGCACCAGTCGACAAAATTAATTACTGATTTCTTGTCTGCGGCGTTTTCATTCTGTTTAGACGGCACCGGATGGAGTTTGTCTGGCACTTTAAATGAGCGAACATATTTTGGTTTGTGCGGATCAGAGAAATCACAGTAGAGCGTGGGGATTGAAGGGGAATTTCCGTCATAGTAGACAAGGAGGTTGGGGCTCTCGGCCCCTTCCACGGCTACTCCCTTTATCTGCTCCATTGCATAGGCCATGTCGACGGACAGGTTATTGTCGCCGGCCATATAGACCATGATTGTCCATTCTTTTTGGTTCATTTTCTTGACCTCCAACTGGTAAGAACGGTTTGCTGTCGAAGCTGGCCTTAATTGGTAAGCGATATTCGTAGAAGAACAGGAGCAAGCCTGGGTAATAGCAGGTTGGGAAGGGTGGTTTACCCCCTCCTTTAATTAAATTGTTATGAAGCCAGTATTAGATAGCGGGGTAAACCACCCTTCCCAACCTGCTATTACCCACCAAATCTTGTTTGCGCTGGCTATTTCAGTTCTGCCCGTAACCAGGCCCTCGCGATCTGCCAGTCCCGCTTGACCGTGACCGGCGAAACGTCCAACACGCTCGCCGTTTCGTCCAGAGTCAGCCCGCCAAAGTACTTCAGCTCTACTATCCGTGCCTGTCGTTCATCGAACGTCGCAAGCTTGTTCAGGGCTTCGTCCAGAGCGATCAGGTCGACCGGGAACGTGGCGGAGGGCTCGCGCCGCACCTCTTCAAGGGCCAGATCTTCAACCTTGCCGCCCCGCTTTTGCCGCTTTCTGGCGCGGGCATGATCGATCAGTATTCTTCGCATCACCTGGGCCGCAATGGCGAAAAAATGGTTGCGGTCATGCCATTCAACTTCCTGCTTGTCGATTAGCTTGATGAATGCCTCGTGTACCAAGCCGCTGGTTTCCAGCGTATGTCCGGGGCGCTCCTGGCGCAGATATGCGGATGCACGTCGTCGCAAATCGTGGTAGACGTACTGTGTCAGCTCAGCAAATGCATCTGAATCGCCGCGCCGCCACTTTTGCAGTAGCAGCGTTATCGCGGGCGCCGCTGGCGAATGCTGGTCCATAAGGCGATTGTATAATAAGAGGCAGAATCTCGTCGTTTGGGAACGCGCGCGAAAAATGACCCCTTTGGCCCCTTTCTGTCGCTTACATGTCAGTGCTGCTCTTCAGCTTTGTTTGCTCTGCAGAATCCTGAAGTTGTTGCTGACTTAACTTTTCCTAACCTTAGTACGTTACCTCTATAATCACACGCTCGAAACCAACCGCCAATGCAAATGACCGCTGAAAAATGGGACCTGGTAAAAGAGTTGTTTCGCGACGCGCTAAGCTTCCCGGATGTGCAACGGTCTGATTTCTTGAGCCGTGCCTGCGGCGATGATGAGGAACTAAAGCGCGAGGTTGAAAAACTGCTCGATTCATACCAGGAGAACGATTCCTTTCTTGAGACCTCTGCCATCGCGGATTGGGCGAGCTTCTTTGGGGAAGACCTCGGAGACTTGGACCTGGAAACTTCCGAGCCGCCTCCGCCACGCTTTACCGCTGGGACCGTCCTGAACGGACGTTATGAGATCGTACGCCTGCTCGGCAGAGGCGGAATGGGCGAAGTTTATTTGGCTAGCGACACCCGGATCAACCGCAAGGTAGCGCTCAAAGTTCTCCACCCTGACTTGGCTTCGAGCAAGGAAAGCCTGCGCCGATTCACACTCGAGTCGCAGGCAGTCTCGGCTCTGAATCATCCTCACATAATGACCATCTATGAGGTCGACCGGACCAACGACGACACTCTTTTTTTCGTCGCTGAGCATGTTGATGGGCTGACCCTAAACCATCTCATTCAGCCAGGCTTGGATTTGGAAAAGGCGCTGGACATCGCGATGCAGGTAGCCTCAGCACTCTCAGCGGCTCACGAAGCCGGCATCACCCACCGCGACATCAAGCCCGAAAACATCATCGTTAGACGAGACGGGTACGTCAAAGTACTCGACTTTGGGCTGGCGAAACTTACCAGGAGACAAGCCGCGTCGACGAGTGCAGGATCTGAGAATCCGACCGAAGCTCTGCAAAGAACGCGGCCGGGTTCGGTGATGGGCACCGCCGCCTATATGTCGCCTGAACAAGCGCGCGGCCTTGCCGTTGATGGCAGGGCAGATATCTGGAGTTTGGGTGCTGTCATCTACGAAATGCTTACTCGATGCAGGCCATTCTCGGGTGAGACTCGGGCCGACATAATCGTTTCGGTACTTTCAAAAGAACCTCCCCCCTTGTCCGCATATGCTCTAGACCTACCGCCAGAACTCGAATGGATCCTGACCAAGGCGCTCTCGAGAAATGTAGAGGCGCGTTATGAAACCGCTAAAGCAATGCGGGCAGATCTGGAGAGGTGCAGAAAGCGGATTGAATTTGACAGGAATTTAAAGCGTTCCGGTGGGGCCACATTCAGTGACGAAGTGCCTGACAACGCAAAAACCCTGTTGGTCGAGAATGCCTTTCCGACTGCAGGAGGTGAGACCAGGCCACCGGGTGCTGCGAGTGAATTGGGCGACCGACAATCCTTCTGGTCCGCCCCGAGTTTTGAAGCAGTCGTTCGGCAGGCCAAAACGCATAAGGTCAGTTCCGTAATTTTAACCCTGGCTCTTGTGACCCTGCTTTGGTCGGCCATCTACTTCATGTTTGTTAGGCCCGCCAGAAACGCGCAAATCGATTCGATTGCCGTGCTTCCATTCGAGAATACAAGTAAGAATCCGGAGCTTGCTTACGTCGCTGACGGTCTGAGTGAGAGCTTGATTGATCGGCTGTCACAATTGCCTCACTTGAAAGTGATCTCCCGCAACTCGAGCTTTCAGTTCCGCGATCCGAACGTCAATGTGCAAGACGTTGCCTCAAAACTGGGTGTGCGTGCGATTGTTACGGGCAGCGTTACGCAAGTCGGCGACGATCTGAACATCCGCATTGATATCGTCGATGCTATAGAGAATAGGCATTTGGCCGGTGGACAGTACCGGCGTAAGGCCGGCGACATCCTCACCATTCAGCGAGAGATTGCTCAGACTGCGGCGGAGCAGCTTCGCTTGAAGCTAACGGACCCACAATCCAGGCGCTTTGCCGCGAACGATACGGAGAACTCTGAAGCCTACCGCTATTATCTTAACGGACTGGTGGAACTGAATGGACCGCAGGATGTGCGCAGCCGCGCCCTCGAGTATTTCGAGCGGGCCATCTCGCTGGATCCGAATTTTGCCGCCGCGCACACCGAAATCGCCTGGGTGTATTGGTCGCGGGCTAACGGCAGCAGCGATCCAAACGAACTAATGCCCAAGGCGAAGGCGGCCGTAGAGCGCGCCCTGTCGTCGGACCCTGACAACGCAAAAGCCCATGCCGTGACGGCCATGGTGAACGAATATGAATTCGCCTGGGCTGACGCCGAAAAAGAATATCAGCGTGCCATTGAGTTGAATCCTAACCTCGATTTTGCGCGCAATAATTACGCGTTCTTCCTTTCCGTAATGGGTAGGCAAAACGAGGCACTGGCCCAACTTGAGCAACAGAGCTTGCGCGACCCACTCAACCGGCGGCTGGCCTTGCTTCATAAAGCGATCGTGCTTACGCAGGGGCGGAGCTTTGATGCGGCACTGCAAGCTTATCAAGAGGCTCAAACTTTGGAACCAGCCCGAGAGGTGCCAAACTTTTCCCTTGCGTATGCCTACGCCGGAAAGGGTTTCTACAATGAGGCCGCCGGCTACTACAAGAAATCGGTCGAGCGGCTCGGCGGAGACGAGAATTACAGTCAGCCACTCGTCTACCTGGCCGCGACTTATGCGCGGATACCGGGAAAGCAAAGCGAGGCGCGCGCTATCGTTTCGAAGATCGAGTCCAAGGGTGGATATGCTTCGCCGGCTTTGTTAGCTGCCGTCTATGTGGCTTTGAATGAGAATGACAAGGCCATGGAGTTACTCGAGCAAGCGTACATAAAACGCGACCTCTTGCTGCGATTCATCGGGACCGGTTACGAGTACGACGGGCTTCGCGGTGATCCGCGGTTCGCTGATTTGCTGAAGCGCATCGGGTTGGCTCATTAGGCTCAAATGATCCCTGGTCAATCTGATGTTAGTCATAAGCGTTCCCGTCAGTGACCCAACTGCGCTAGAGTGTTATCCATGCGAAGTTTCATTGAATTGCAATTAATGGCTCCTTTTTCACGCGGGCAGGGTGTGACGGCCAGTCGTCTCGCGATTAGTCTGCTGTT